>JAHDDJ010000426.1 GCA_020629385.1 Erythrobacter sp. | reverse complement strand
GCGGCCAATCTGCGCGCTTTGGGTGGCGGGATCACCACGGCAGACATCTTCTCCATCGCCCGCGCGTTTCGCGAGCGGCATCCGCAAGTTCCGCTGATCCTGATGGGCTATGCCAATCCGATGATCCGCCGCGGGCCGGACTGGTTTGCAGATGAATGTGCCAAGGCCGGTGTCGACGGGGTCATCTGTGTGGATATCCCGCCTGAAGAGGACGAGGCGCTTGGCCCTGCCCTGCGCGCGAAGGGCGTCGCGCCAATCCGGCTTGCGACCCCGACCACCGACGCAGCGCGCTTGCCGCAGGTTCTCGAGGGGTCGGACGGGTTTGTCTATTACGTCTCCGTCGCGGGGATTACGGGCAAGCAGCAGGCCGCAACTGCCAGTATTGAAGATGCCGTGGCCAAGCTGAAAGCCGCAACAGACCTACCTATCGCGGTTGGTTTTGGGGTACGCACTCCGGAACAGGCCAGCGCCATTGCCAAGGTCGCCGACGGCGTGGTTGTAGGTTCCGCATTGGTCGAATTGGTGGGAGAGCATGGCAAAGACGCGCCCGCTGCGCTAAAGGCGCTGACTTCGCAACTCGCAGATGCCGTCCATTCGGCTCGCTAAGGACACAGACAGATGAACTGGCTTACCCGCGTTCGCAACTCGCTTCCCTTTGGTAACAAGCGCGAAACCGCTGACAATCTCTGGGTTAAATGCCCGAATTGTAAGGAAATGCTGTTCACCAAGGAATTCGAGGAAAACCAGCAGGTTTGCCCGCGCTGCGATCATCACGGTCGCATCGGTGCGGATGAACGGCTGAACCAGTTGCTCGATCTGGGTTACGACCTGCTGGAACAGCCGGAGGTCAAAGAGGACCCGCTCAAGTTCCGCGACCAGAAGAAATACACCGACCGGCTGAAAGAAGCCCGGGCCAAGAACCCGCACCGCGATGCATTCAGCGTCGGCTCCGGCCAGATCGAAGGGCATGATGCCGTGGTCGGTGTGCAGGATTTCCACTTCATGGGCGGTTCAATGGGCATGGCGGTGGGCACCGCCTTTTGCGCCGGTGCAGAGCGCGCCTTGACCCGCAAATGCGCTTATATCGTGGTCACAGCCGCTGGCGGTGCGCGGATGCAGGAAGGTATCCTGTCCCTGATGCAAATGCCCAAGGCGACAGTGATGACCCGCCGCCTGAAAGAGGCTGGCCTGCCTTACATCGTGGTCCTGACCGACCCGACAACGGGCGGCGTCACCGCCAGCTATGCGATGCTGGGCGACATTCATATTGCAGAGCCGGGCAGCCTGATCGGCTTTGCCGGACAGCGCGTGATTCAGGACACCATCCGCGAGCAATTGCCCGAAGGTTTCCAGCGCGCCGAATATCTGCGCAAGCACGGCATGGTCGATATGGTCGTCCACCGCCACGATCTGCGTAGCACTCTGGCGAGCTTGCTGGATTATCTCCAGGGCGCAAAAGCGGCGTAATACCGCGATGAAGGACTTCGGTCGGTCAGACCACCCGGCAGTGCAGGCGCAGCTGGACCGGCTGGCGCAATTGTCCTTGCCGGAGGGCCGTCTGGGCCTCGACACGATCCGTGCCTTGCTGGACCGGCTGGGAAACCCGCATCGCAAGCTGCCACCGGTGTTTCATGTCGCCGGGACCAACGGCAAAGGCTCCACCTGCGCCTTTCTGCGCGCGATGCTGGAGGCGGATGGCAAGAGCGTCCACATGACCACCAGCCCGCATCTGGTGCG
>JAHDDJ010000425.1 GCA_020629385.1 Erythrobacter sp. | reverse complement strand
GATCCGGTAACCAGACAAATTGCCGTGAAGACAAGTCCGGGAACAGCCGCCGCTTGTGCAGCAAGGCTTGCCAGAGGATGCCGCCACACGAGAAATACAAGGCTGGAAATGGCAATGGCTGTCCATCCGCCCATACCCAGCCATGCAGCCGGCACATGGACGAACAATATGCGGACGGTTTCGCCCATCAATCGATCCGGGGAGACGTAGAGCAATCCCCAAACCAGCGCGATCGCCGTCAGAATAACGCCGCTAACCAGCAAAAGCGGGGTCAGCCACCTGGCAAGTGACAGGAATCGTTTGGGGTTGGCAAAGCCGTGCATCGTTATGTCCGCATGCAGTCTTGGCAGGCCTGTTTCACGCTCGCAAGACCCTGTTTACCCAAATCGTCAGCGGCCAATCAGTTTCTGCGCCATCCGGTCAGCCACGACATCCGGAGAGACGCCCGAAGCGTCGCTTTCCTGCCATATCTCTTCCAGCCGGCCGGGGATCAACGCGATGCGTTTGCGCACTTCGTTGATGTCGCAAGGGTCACCATGACGCTTGCACAGATATTCCATAGCAACGCTGATGATACCGCCTGCGTTGATCACGTAGTCAGGCGCATAAAGAATTCCGCGCCGGGCAAGAATATCCCCGTGCCCCTGACGTGCGAGTTGATTGTTTGCGCCGCCGGCGACAATCGGCGTGTCGAGCCGTGCAATACCTTCATCGTCCAGAATAGCGCCCAGCGCATTAGGGCTGAACACATCGCAGGATACGCTCATCACAGCATCCGGGGCAGCGAATTCTCCGCCCAATTCGCTCGCCAGTGCCTTGGCGCGATCCTCGTGAATGTCCGAGAGTGTCAGCTTGGCGCCTTCATGCGCCAGCAGGCGGGCAACACCGCCTCCTACGCTGCCGGTGCCCTGTATTGCGACATGAACGCCGGACACGCTGTCCTTGCCAAGCTTGTACTTCACCGCAGCCTTAATGCCGTGAAAAATGCCCATCGCTGTAAATGGACCGGGGTTACCGCCAGCAGCGTCTTCACCCGAAACAGGCAGGCCGGAGACGAAATCGGTTCGCTGCGAAACAGCGACCATATCCTCGACACTTATCCCCACATCTTCAGCTGTGACATAACGCCCGCCGAGGCCGTTTACAGCATCGCCAAATGCTTCGAGCATGTCCGGCGTTTTAGTACCCTTGGCATCTGCCAGAATAACCGCTTTGCCGCCGCCCATGGGCAGCCCCGCCATCGCATTCTTGTAGCTCATGCCGCGGCTCAGGCGCAAAGCATCGCGAATTGCATCTTTGGGTTCGGGATAGTGCCAGAAGCGCGTACCACCCGCGCCAGGGCCGAGATGGGTAGAATGCAGCGCAATAATCGCCGTCAGACCCGATTTGCGATCATGAACGAGCTGAACGTGCTCGTGTTCATCAAAATCCGGTTCGGTCCAGAACGCCGTCATAGCCAATGCCCCAATTGACCGCGACATATTCGCGGCAGGTTTTACGGCGTTTCAGGGAAGAAAATGGGGCGATCGAGGGGTCTCGAACCCCCGACCTCCGGTACCACAAACCGGCGCTCTAACCAACTGAGCTACGATCGCCACATATCTAATCCGCTACTCGGAACGGCCGTACTGAAGCGCCTGTTAAGGCCAGTTTGCCAGCGGTCAAGCCGCTTCCGACGCGGGCGGGAGCCAATTGCATAGGTTTGCCCGATTGCAAAGCGAAAACTGCGCTGAAATCAAATT
>JAHDDJ010000049.1:2027-11041 GCA_020629385.1 Erythrobacter sp. | reverse complement strand
GTAATTTCATACGGGCTCATTGCGGCATCGCCGACGAAAATGACTTTATAATCATGGCCGTATTTGTGGAGGATGTCCCACGTCTTGGTCCGCTCCTGCCAACGACGGCGATTGTCTTTCCACACCCCTTCATACAGACAGTTGTGGAAGTAGAAAAATTCCAGATTTTTGAACTCGCTATTGGCTGCACTGAACAGCTCTTCGACCATCTTGATAAACGGATCCATAGATCCGCCCACATCAAGGAACAGCAGCAGTTTCACCGCATTACGGCGTTCAGGCCGCATATGGATATCGAGCCACCCCTGCTTGGCAGTGCCCTGGATGGTCGCATCAATGTCGAGCTGGTCAGGATTGCCTTCCCGGGCAAAGCGGCGGAGGCGGCGCAACGCCATCTTGATATTGCGGGTGCCGAGTTCTTTTGTGTTGTCGAGGTTTTTAAATTCTCTTTTTTCCCAGACTTTTACAGCACGCTTATGACGGCTTTCCCCGCCGATGCGCACGCCTTCAGGGTTGTAGCCTGAGTTACCGAAGGGGCTGGTGCCGCCAGTGCCGATCCATTTGTTGCCGCCTTCGTGCTTCTTTTCCTGTTCTTCCAGACGCTTCTTGAGCGTCTCCATAATCTCGTCCCAATCGCCAAGCTTTTCGATTTCGGCCATTTCCTCAGGAGTTAGAAATTTCTCCGCAACCGATTTCAGCCATTCCTCGGGAATGTCGACCTGATCCTGACCGTAATCGGAAATGATGCCCTTGAAGACCTTGTTGAAGACCTGGTCAAAGCGGTCCAGCAGCCCTTCATCTTTCACGAATGTGGCTCGGCTAAGATAGTAAAATGCTTCGGGCGATTGTTCGATAACGTCGCGGTCTAAGGCTTCGAGCAGGGTTAAATGCTCTTTGAAGGATGCCTGAATGCCTGCTGCGCGCAGCTCGTCTACAAAGTCGAAAAACATGCGCCAGCTCTAGATCAGAGTCGGGACAATTACCAGCAATCTCGGTTGCCAAATGCCACCAGTTCTGCCCCCAGAACCCCCCGGTGCCAATGACAGCACCTGAGAAATTAACTCCATGGTTACCATAAGCACGTATTGCGGCATCCAAGAGTACATACGGGGACCAACCAGCGCATGAAACATTCAAAATTCGATCATGTCGACAGCCAGTCGATTGACCTGATCCCGGAAAGCTGCGGCAAGGTTACGGTGGGCTGCGCGGACGTCGCGGGGATTGTCCAGGCAGTCATTGATTCCTCGGAAAAGTTGCGTGCCGAACACGGCGCTCTCCAGGGAACAGTCTCGGAACTCGAGGCGGATCAACTCAAAGTATCCGAGGCGAGCGACGAAGCGCGGCTTTTGTCTGAACGCGCTATTGAACGTTTGGGGCAGGGCACAAACCTGATCCAGTCTTCGCTGGGACAGATTTCAGGCCTTCTGGAACTCGTCGAGACGCTGACCCAGCATGTGACCGGCTTCGCCGCTGCGATGGAACAGGTTCGCCGTTGCTCGCAAGATATCGATCAAATCGCCGAAACGACTAACATCCTTGCACTGAACGCCACCATTGAGGCGATGCGTGCTGGCGATGCGGGGCGAACTTTTGCTGTTGTAGCCAACGAAGTTAAGAGCCTCGCGGGTGATACGCGGCGCGCTACCGAGGAAATCAGCCGCACCATCGATACGCTAGGCGGGGAAGCCGAAAGCGTCATCGCGCAGATCGAAAGCGGTGCCGAGGCGAGTAAAAACGCCAAAACCTCGGTTGCCCAGATCGAAGAGACCATCGGCGGAGTTGCCGAACTGGTCGAGGAAGTCGATCGTCAAAATGACCAAATCGCACGTGCTACAGGCACTATTTCCGATCACGTTCACCGCGTGCAGGATGTCCTCGACAGCTTCGACAGGGCTGCGCTCGAGAATGAGTCGAAACTCGAAAATGCGCATGCGCGTATGGAAGAGCTGGAGCTGACCGCGAGCGAGATGTTTGACGGCATCGTCAAGGCTGGTCTTTCTCCGAAGGACAGCAATCTCGTCGAGCGTGCACAGAATTATGCTAAAGAAGTTGCCGCAATCGCAGAGAAGGCAATTGCTGACGGCAACCTGTCAATGGATGACCTGTTTGACCGGGACTATAAGCAAGTTCCTGGCAGCAACCCGCCACTGTATCGCACAGGGCTAAGTGATTGGGCTGATAGCAACTGGCGTCCCGTGATTGATAAGGTTGCAGCTTCGGGCAATCCGATCATCATGTGTTCACAAGCCGATATGCAGGGCTTCTTGCCCACCCATGTCACAGAAGCATCTCGGAAGCCGACCGGCGATATCGCGCATGATACCAAATACTGCAGAAACGGGCGGATTCTCTTCAACGCGCTGGATCAAAAAGCCAAGCGCAGCAATGCGCCGTATATGTGCGCCGTCTATCGTCAGGAAGGCGATGGCAAGCAATATATAGTCGTGCGAAACGTCTACATTCCGCTCTACATCAACGGTCGACGTTGGGGTGATTTCGAGCTGGCGTACAGCTTTGACTAAGGCTGCCTGCGCGACATAAACGCCAGACGCTCAAACAGCATCACATCCTGTTCGTTTTTGAGCAGGGCACCGTGGAGCGGTGGAATAGCCTTGGAAGGGTCCTGATTTTGCAGAACATCCAGAGGCATGTCCTCGTTCATTAGAAGTTTGAGCCAATCGAGCAGTTCCGACGTGCTCGGCTTCTTCTTCAGGCCGGGCACCTCACGGATTTCGTAAAACACATCCATCGCTTTGGTCACAAGGGTCTTTTGGATATCGGGGTAATGCACCTCGATGATCGAGCGCATCGTGTCGCGATCGGGAAATTTGATGTAGTGGAAAAAACAACGACGCAGGAATGCGTCGGGCAATTCTTTCTCATTGTTGGATGTAATGACCACGATCGGGCGTTCCTTCGCGGCGATCCGTTCCTGCGTTTCATACACATCAAAGCTCATCCGGTCGAGCTCTTGCAACAGGTCGTTGGGAAACTCGATATCGGCTTTGTCAATTTCGTCGATCAGCAGAACAGGCAGTTTCTCCGACGTGAAGGCTTCCCACAATTTGCCCTTCTTGATGTAGTTGCGGATGTCGTGCACCCGCTCTTCACCAAGTTGGCCATCACGAAGACGGGCGACAGCATCATATTCGTACAGCCCTTGCTGGGCTTTGGTGGTAGACTTCACATTCCATTCGATTAGTGGCGCGCCAACAGCCTTGGCGATCTCATGCGCTAGGACTGTTTTACCCGTGCCCGGCTCACCTTTCACGAGAAGAGGGCGCCGCAGAGTGACCGCTGCATCGACCGCAACCTTTAGGTCATCGGTGGCGATATAGTCCTGGGTACCGTCAAAACGCTTGGGAGCCTGATCTGTCATGGGTTTTCCTGTGCAACTGTTCTTCGCAAGGCGGGTTAATCGGACAGATGGCAAAGGGCAAGAGGTCAAAATGCCATAGGCAAAAGACGCTGTGCCAGTATCTCCAATTGTGAATTGTCGAGCACTGCCTCGCTGTTGTTCCAACTCATCGCCAGAATATGCCACTGCCCGGCTTCATCCTGCAAAAGCCACGTGAGGTTGAGCACACCGGGTTCCGATCCGCCCTTGTAGCCGACATAATTCCAATCATTGGCGATATCAGGGGGTACAGCTTTGCTTACCGCCATAATTTCGCGAGCAGTTGGGTCTGCGATTGCGGAGAGGCGAATCGCCAGTTTCTGCAAATCCCGACCACTGGCGAACCATTCTACCGTGTCGATTTC
Organism: Erythrobacter sp.; assembly: GCA_020629385.1. Taxonomy (GTDB): domain Bacteria; phylum Pseudomonadota; class Alphaproteobacteria; order Sphingomonadales; family Sphingomonadaceae; genus Pontixanthobacter. The sequence continues at coordinate 7,276 of JAHDDJ010000049.1, read as the reverse complement.
AGTGGGTTCCACAAATCGGGGAGGGGTGATCAGGTTGCGATTGCCACCGACATCATCCTCAAAATCCGCGAGAATGCGGCGCTGATCTGCTTCACTTGCCGCGACGTATTTACGGAGATTGCCCGGGCTGCCTTTCAGGGCAAACATCTCCAGCGTACTCAGGAATGGCAAGGTCTTTTCGGGAGCGGAATGACCGATACGCAGCAATTCCTGCTCGACGGTATCGCGCCCCAACTCGCGCAACAGCAGATCGGTTGCCGTGTTGTCGCTGATCGAAATCATCATCGTCGCCAGTGTGTGCAGCGTCACCGGCGCACCATCGGGCCAGTTTTGCATACGCCCGCTTGGGAATGATTTACGGTCGATCGTAATGACATCGCTCCACGAACGCTCACCTTCTTCGACCGAGCGTGCAAGTGCGGAAAGAATGTAGAGCTTGAAGGTCGAGCCAATGGCAAATTGCTGATCTGGATTGATGGCCAGAATTGGTTCGTCACCGGGGTCCAGTGACGTAAACAGGACACCGACATCGCCCGGAAGCGCTTCGAGTTCTGATCGGATCTTGGCCAGATTGTCGTCCTTCGCTTCAAAGCTGGACACCAGCAATTCCGTTATCCGGAAAGGGGCAGCGGCATTGACTGCAATTCCCCCAGAACCGAGTGCATTTTCAAATCTGAGAACAATTGCCGCTCGATCAGGACCGGCTTGGGTAACGCTTTCCACGCCTTCCAGAGCCCCGAATTGCCCGGCTAACTGCGCACTTATAGCCGCAATCTGTTCGGGCGGAATTTGCGAAAGAAACGAAGGATCGAAGACATCTTCCGCATTTTTTTCTCCATTGAACACCGCAACCGCATCCTGCGTTCTTTGCTGCAATATCTGGCTCATATCCTGCGAAGCAGAGGACGCTGGTGCTGCGTCTTGGGCGAGGATCGGCGACGCTGTGAGCAAACAGAGCGGGGCGATATATTTAAACATGGCAATCTCCTGATCTGAATGATGCCGCTCTTACCGCACCGCGGCAAGGCAAATCGGTTTGTCTCGCCTGCAACCTTTGCACTGCCCAATACGAAGAGTAGTCTACACATTTACGGGGATTATCATGCCGACAGAGACGCTATCCATTACTACAACAGCAGGCCACAAACTCTCCGGATCACTGGAGCTACCAACCGGTCTAACTCGCGGAGCAGCTTTGTTCGCACATTGCTTCACCTGCACAAAACAAAGCAAAGCCGCGATTGCCGTATCACGTGCATTGGCCGCACGGGGCATCGCTACGCTGCGGTTCGACTTTACCGGGCTGGGCGGGAGCGAGGGTGAATTTGGCCGCGCAGGTTTTGCAACCGATGTCAGTGATTTGGTAGCGGCGGCTGAAACGCTGATGGAAAGGTTTGGCAACAAACTTCTGCTCGTCGGACACAGCCTTGGTGGTGCTGCGGTATTGGCTGCAGCTGATGATCTTGGCTTTGACCGGATTGCAGGCGTCGCGACGATTGGCGCGCCGTCCGATGTTCCGCATGCGCTTGAACGGATTGATGGCGATATTGATGCGATCAAAGCTGATGGCAGCGGCGATGTGAAAATTGGTGGCCGTCCATTCTCACTCAGCAGCGAGTTTCTGGTCAAAACCGAAAGCGCCAAACTGCTTGATGAAGTTCAGCGGCTACGAGCGCCTATCCTGATCATGCATTCACCAACCGATGCGATTGTTGGGATCGAACATGCGGGCCAGCTCTTTCAAGCAGCGAAACATCCCAAAAGTTTCATCAGTCTCCACGGCGCAGACCATCTGCTGCTGGAGCAATCAGACGCTGAATTCGCAGCCTCTGTGATTGCCAGTTGGGCAGAACGCTATCTTCCGGAGCCGGCGAAGCGGGTCGTACCCGAAGGCACCGTAACGGTTCAGACAGGTCACGGGAAATTCGGTACAGAGGTGCACACTGCAAGCCATCGTTTTGTCGCTGATGAACCGCTTTCATATGGCGGCGACAACACCGGCCCTACACCTTACGACTTGCTCCTCGCTTCGCTTGGAACATGTACAGCGATGACGATGAAAATGTATGCGGACCGCAAAAAGTGGCCCTTGGATGGTGTGAATATCGAGCTTCGGCATGAACGAAACCATGCCGAAGATTGCGATCATGCCACTGGCGGAGACGGGCAACACCAGGACATACAGGCGCTCTATCGGTCGATTAGTGTAGAAGGAGAGCTAACGCCGGAACAGCGAGCGAAGATTTTCGAAATCGCTGACAAGTGCCCTGTGCACCGGACGCTGGAAAGCCATCTGCATATTCACACCGACGCAAAGTAAGTGGCTCTATGCGTTGGACGCGCAGATATGATCATAAATGGCATCATGCAGCGGTGGTTCGAAAGAAATACCCACATATGTATCCTTTCGCCAGCGGACCAAGGCCACGATAGGGCCAATAGAGCCGATCCTGAACGTCAGTTCCGTTCCGGGTTTCAGACTACCAAAGCGATCGTAAAAGCGGCAGCCTGATTTCGACAGATCCAGCAGCTGAACATCGGAAGGAATGCCGGCACCGCGTCGGTAACGGCCGGGAATACCAACCGTCTGTCGTTCTTCCGAGCGCGCATTATCAGGCTGCTCTGGCTGTTGTTCGTCGGTCATCCATGCTGCTCCAAAAGCATGGTCGACGCACACCCTATGCGTCGATCATATCCCTATCCATATCACCGGCATTGTTCTGGATAAAGTTAAAGCGGTGTTCGGGATTGCGGCCCATTAGCTGATCGACCAATTCTTTTACGGCCGCACGTTGTTCAAACTCAGGTGGTAGAGTGATCCGAACGAGACTCCGCGTGTCAGGATTCATGGTTGTTTCACGCAATTGGCCGGGATTCATTTCGCCCAAGCCCTTGAAACGACCCACTTCCACCTTTTTGCCTTTGAAAACGGTTTCTTCCAGCTCGGCCCGATGTGCGTCATCGCGGGCATAGCGACTTTCCTTGCCTGCAGTCAGTTTGTAGAGCGGGGGCTGGGCCAGGAAGAGATGCCCTTTGCGCACAATTTCGGTCATTTCCTGAAAGAAGAACGTCATCAGCAATGTAGCGATATGCGCACCATCAACATCGGCGTCGGTCATGATGATGATTCGGTCATAACGCAGGTTTTCGGGGTCACAATCCTTGCGGGAACCACAACCCATGGCCAGCAGAAGATCAGCGATTTCCTGATTGGCCCGGATCTTGTCAGCACTGGCTGAGGCGACATTCAGGATTTTACCACGGATCGGCAGGATTGCCTGCGTCTTGCGGTCGCGTGCCTGCTTGGCGCTGCCGCCTGCCGAGTCGCCTTCGACAATGAACAGTTCCGTTTCACCGTCACCTTCGCCGGAGCAATCAGTCAGTTTACCCGGAAGGCGCAATTTCTTCGCATTGGTTGCAGTCTTGCGCTTGACCTCGCGTTCCTGTTTGCGGCGCAAGCGTTCATCCATGCGTTCCATCACCTGGCCAAGAAGCGCTTTGCCGCGTTCCATATTGTCAGTCAGAAAATGATCGAAATGGTCGCGAATGGCATTCTCGACCAGGCGCGCTGCCTCCGGCGAAGTCAGCCGGTCCTTTGTCTGGCTTTGAAACTGGGGGTCGCGGATGAAGACCGACAACATAACCTCACCGCCGGTCATAACGTCGTCTGCGGTCAAATCCTTGGACTTCTTGATGCCCACCAGATCACCGAAGGCCCGAAGCGCCTTGGTCAGTGCAGCCCGGAGCCCTTGCTCATGCGTACCACCATCCGGGGTTGGCACGGTGTTGCAATACCAGCTTGTCGAGCCTTCAGAATAAAGCGGCCAGGCACACGCCCATTCCACACGGCCTTGTTCGTCCGGGAAGTCCTGATTGCCTGCAAAGGGCTGGGCGGTGACACATTCCCGCGTGCCGATTTGCTCGGCGAGGTGATCGGCAAGCCCGCCCGGAAATTTGAACGTCGCTTCGGCAGGGACATCGTCGCTGGCAAGGCTCTCGGCACATTTCCAGCGGATTTCGACTCCGGCGAAAAGATACGCCTTGGAACGCGCCAGTTTGAACAGGCGGTGCGGTTTGAACTGGCGATCACCGAATATCTCTGCGTCGGGCGTAAAGCTTACAGTGGTTCCGCGCCGGTTGGGGGTTGCCCCGAGTTTCTCGATCGGACCGAGCGTTTGCCCTTTGGAAAAACTCTGCGCGTATAATTGCCGGTCTCGGGCTACCTCGACCCGTGTATCGCTCGACAACGCATTGACGACACTCACACCCACCCCGTGCAGACCGCCCGATGTGGCATAGGCTTTGCCGGAAAATTTACCGCCGGAATGCAAGGTGGAAAGAATGACTTCGAGGGTCGATTTGCCCGGAAACTTCGGGTGTTCATCCACCGGAATACCGCGGCCATTGTCCGAGATGCTCAGCCGGTTGCCTTCCTCCAGCGAGACTTCAATCCGTGTTGCATGACCTGCCACGGCCTCGTCCATCGCGTTATCGAGCACCTCGGCAGCGAGGTGGTGCAGGGCGCGATCATCAGTGCCGCCAATATACATGCCGGGCCTGCGACGCACAGGCTCCAGACCTTCCAGCACCTCGATCGAGGAGGAATCATAATCGCCACTTGAGGCAGGCGTACCTTCAAACAGATCGTCAGACATGGACGGAGCTATAGGCCCCGTTTTTGCAACCGTACAAGGTGCCTTTCAGCTTTATCGTCTGTGTTTGTTGTTACTCGCCAAACTTGCCCGGAGCAGCATCGACAATCAGCACTTTGCCATCTTCGATCTGGCGTACTTCCATTGCCCGTTCGATCACGCCATTGCGCGCAAACCGGAATGCGCCATCAAGGCCGAGAAATCCGTCTTCGGTGCGCAATTCCCTTACTGGAAAAGTGCTACCGATTCTCCAGTCCTGTGCGACCCGTAGTGTCAGCAGAACACTGTCATAGCCCAGCGTAGAAATACGGTAAGGTTGGCTTCCGAAACGCGTATTGTAACTGTCCGAGAAACGCTTGAAGCGGCTGTCCGACACGGCCGAGAACATCGCTCCACGCAATGACCGCGTGCGGGTCACGCCTGCTTCTCCGCTCCAGAGTTCGGTACCAAGAAGACGCATCGAGCCGCTGCCAGCAGGAAGCAGTTCGGACGCTGCCAGCGCGCCCAAACGCGCTCCATCAGCAATCAGAACGGTGTCAAACCCGCCCTTTTGTTTCAGCCGCTGCGCTGCGCTGACGACCGATGTGTTGCCGCGGG
>JAHDDJ010000049.1:0-1927 GCA_020629385.1 Erythrobacter sp. | reverse complement strand
CCGCCCTTTTGTTTCAGCCGCTGCGCTGCGCTGACGACCGATGTGTTGCCGCGGGCGTAATTTTCAGTGCCAACATAAGAACCCCCGAATTTGGCGATGGCTGACTTCATCGCTGCCTCTGCGCGGTCACCATAATCGCCAGTTGGCGCTATCACGGCGAACCGGTTGGCACCCTGGGCGCGAGCATAGGCCACAGTCCGTTCGATCGACTGGTCAGGGATGTGCCCCATTACGAAGACATCAGGTCCGGCAACGCTGGTGTCATTCGAATATGTGATGAGTGGAACATTAGCAGGGCGCGCTTCGGCCAAAACCTGCGGAACGTTGCTGGCCATGAGCGGCCCAAGGATCAGTTTGTTACCATCAGCCATAGCTCGCCGTGCTGCTGCGCGCGCGCCCTTGGCTGTGTCGTAAGTCGTAATGCGCAGATTGCTGGCATTGGTGTCCAGAATCGCCATGGTAGTCGCGTTGGCGAGCGAGTTACCTACAGCGCCATTGTCTCCGGACAATGGAACCAGCAGCGCAATGCGGTGGCGTGTTTCGTCAGTAGGCAATGCAGTCGCGCTGGGCTCCGGAGCAGGACCGCTGGAAGGCTCTGGCGCGGAGGTTGTCGGCCCTTTGGGAATAACCTGACAGCCTGCCAGCAATAGCGAAGCACCCGCGATCATCCACTTGCGACGATCCAACACAATATCAGCCAGTTTCATACGTTCTTCCTTGCGAACCCTGATGCGCTTGGTCATGGATCGGTTGTGACCGACGAAACCACCCCAGAACACCTCTCTGCAGGTCTCTATATCGTTGCCACGCCGATTGGCAATCTTGGCGACATAACGATGCGTGCTGTCGATGTGCTGAAAAGATGTGATGCTGTCGCATGCGAGGACACTCGAGTGACAGGGAAGCTTCTGAAACATTTGGGCATCTCGAAACCTCTATGGCGTTACAACGATCACACGGACGCGAGTGAACGCAATAGGCTGCTGGATCGTTTGCAGGACAATGCCATAGTTCTGGTCAGCGATGCCGGCACGCCGCTGATTTCTGATCCGGGCTATCGATTGGTACAGGATGCAAAAGCCGCCAATATTGCGGTAACAAGCATCCCTGGCGCATGTGCAGCGATTACCGGGCTAACCCTGTCTGGCCTGCCCAATGACCGCTTCCTGTTTGCCGGATTCCTCCCCAACAAAGAGCAAGCCCGAATCCGCGCGCTGAACGAAGCAGCCGGGATGGCCGCAACGTGCATCTTCTATGAAACGGGGCCGCGTTTGGTGAAATCGCTTCGCGCGATTAAGGACATTTTGCCTGGACGCACTGTCTCGGTGGCGCGTGAACTGACCAAATTGCACGAGGAGTGCCGGACGGGTTCTGCATCCGAACTGGCCGAGCACTATTCAGATCATCCGCCCAAGGGCGAGATTGTGCTGATGGTCGGTCCACCCGTGGAACCCGAGGCAAGCGACCTCGATGTCGATGCGTTGCTCCTGGAAGCATTGCGGGATCAGAAAGCTTCACAAGCCGCTGGTGGAGTAGCCAAGGCAACAGGGTTGGACCGCAAACTGCTGTATGCCCGTGCGCTTGAGCTGCGTTCGCAATGAAGCGGCAACGCGCGGAAAAGCAAGGTCGTGACGGCGAGAGACGCGCGGCTATCTGGCTCAAATTGCGCGGATGGTCCATTCTCGACCAGAGACGAAAAACCCCGCTTGGAGAGATTGACCTGATCGCCAAGCGGAGTGGAGTTGTTGCTTTCGTCGAGGTCAAATGGCGCAAGAATAAACAGGAACTGGATCATGCGATTGACCAGCACCGTTTGCAGCGCGTTGCCGCCGCCGTGGAAGCCGTCGCGCATGAGTATACAACTGACGGAGAAGACATCCGCGTCGACGTAATGCTTCTTGCGCCCGGCTGCTTCCCGCGCCACATC
>JAHDDJ010000424.1 GCA_020629385.1 Erythrobacter sp. | reverse complement strand
ATTTCTCCTTCGGCAACGGCAATGAACACAAGGGCGATGACAGCGGCGGCTGGGGTTTGATTGTCCCGTTCAATGGTCTTGAGATTGTGGCGATGACCGTTGGCAGTCGCGTCGGCGCTGACAGCAACGGTGCTTCGATTGGCTTGGTCGTGGTCCAGAACCCATCAAAGGGCAAGGTCCACAAGGTGACAGACATGGTGGCCACGCTTGAAGCTGGTGAGCGTGTCACGGTCGTTGAAGGGTCGGTGATGGTGGACAAGGGGCAGGCCATCAACTTCATCACTGACAACCCTGGCGGCGACGATGTGGTCGTTTCGGTCTGGGGTCGCTGGGTATGATCGCTGCGGTTCTCGCCTTCGTTCTCGGTCTGGTGTTCTTGCTGGCTGCTTGCCTCTGCGCGTTTGTGGCGGTGGTCGGGGTCCATGCTCTAATTCTCACCCGCTATGAGGTTTGGGGGACCGCCTTTTGCGCGTTGATGTTCGGATTTATTGCGGTCCGTCTCATGGGGGCGGTGTGATGCAAGACTTCATCGCGAACAACTGGGAATTGGTCATCGGCGGCGTGTTCACGGCGGCGACGATCCTTGCGACGATCCGGCACAACCTTAGAACCATTTCCGAGAAGATCGACCGGCAGACGCAGCACATTGACGAGCGGTTTGATGCGCTCACGGCGAAAGACAGCGAACACGATGAACGGCTGGCTGAACACTCCGTGCGGCTGGTCAAGGTTGAAACCAAGGTCGAACACCACACGGGCTGGATGAAGGAAATCCGCGACACGGTGCGCGACATCCACAAGCGGATTATGGAGGGCAAGGCATGATTGGCAATTTTGAGATTGCAACACGCGAAACCGGCGTGAATGGGGAAATGACGTTTGGCGACAAACGTGTCGTTTTCAAAGACGGCGAGATCCCTGAGTTCAACGCGGCGTTGGGCTGGGTGGAACTGTTGCGCGTCTGTGATCTGGTCAAGATGGCAAAGAATGGCGCGTCGGCGGCGGATGGGGAGGCTGTTATTGGGTCGCTGGTCAAGCGTGGCGAAAAGTTCTTCACGCTGGCGATGAATAGCGCGCTGGGGATTACTGACATGATGTCTGGCGCGTTGGCGGTTCGCATGGATGACCCGATTGATCTGTGGCTTGCGCTGGACCGATACTGTCGTGACATCCTTCTTCTCAAGCCTGCGTTGGCGTTCCAGCCTGAGACGGGCGTGAACTTCATCCGCGGTGCCGGAAACTTCTGGGACGCTGTGGCTGGACCTGCGCTGATCGGTGGGCTGGACCAGGCGTTTGCGGTCAAGTGGAAGCGGATGGTTTCGCGGCCTCAAGAGGTCGTTGCCCGCGCTCTGCAAGAACCGGAGAAGTCGCCGGAACTGTTCGTCGCTGCCGTTCAGTCAAGCGTTGACGTTGACGCTGTGATTGCAGACCCGCGCACCTTTACGGTCTATGAGGAAGGTTGCCCGCCTCACCCGTCCTATGTGGCCGGTCACGGCACCTTTGCGGGCGTGGTCTATGCGCTGCTGGCGCTCAAGTATGGGCTGCACAAGAAAAGCGCCTATGACGACGATATGGCGCAAACGCTGCTGTCCTTCGCGCATTGCCGCTCGATCGCCGGTGTCCACTACTTCCAAGACAACGCCCTCGGGGTCTGGCTGGGCATTGAGTACGTCCGCCGCGATATTGGCCGTCTGGCTGGCTTGCTGGGCATGTCCGACGAGGACGTCGCGGTCATCAACGCGGCTGCTGAAAACCTCAAAAGCGATTG
>JAHDDJ010000423.1 GCA_020629385.1 Erythrobacter sp. | reverse complement strand
TTCAGTCTGGAAATGATGCTGCTGATAGAGCGTGGTCAAAGCGGATTGGCGCTGACCTATGCCTTGATATCGGTTCTTGCTGGACTGATCGGTTTGTATTTAGGGCTTATCATTATACGGGTGGCATCATGAGCGACGCATCGGAAGGCTCTGGCCAGAACCCGTGGGATAGCAGCAAGTCATCGGCCAATGTTCGCCAGTTCACTGTTGGCAAGGACGATGACGGGGTGCGGCTAGACCGGTGGTTCAAGCGTAACCTGCCGCAGATCGGCTTTGCCATGGTCAGCCGCTGGGCGCGTACCGGCCAGATCCGCGTCGATGGCAAGCGCGCCAAGCCCGAAGACCGCCTCGCCACAGGGCAGGTCCTGCGGGTACCCCCCGGCGGTGAAAGCCATGAACGCGGCCCGCGCAAGCGCGTGGAACTGACCGAGGACGAAATCGCACAAGCTGACTCCATGCTGATTACGCAGGACAAGGCGGCGATTGCACTCAACAAGCCTCCCGGTCTCGCGACACAAGGCGGGACCGGCATGAAAAACCATGTCGACCGTCTGCTGGATGCCTTTGCCGGCGAAAAAGACCCGCGCCCGCGCCTGATCCACCGGCTGGACAAGGATACCAGCGGGGTGTTGCTGGTCGCGCGCAGCCCGGGCAGCGCAGCCTTTTTCTCGAAACGTTTTTCGGGCCGCTCCGCCAAGAAAATCTACTGGGCGTTGATTGTCGGCGTGCCCGAAGTGCAGGACGGCGTGATCGAGGCTCCTCTCGCCAAACAGCCGGGGACCGGCGGCGAGAAGATGCATGTCGACGAGAAGGATGGCCAGCCTGCCAAGACGCGCTATCGCGTGGTCGACCGGGCGGGTAATCGTGCAGCCTGGGTCGAGCTCCAGCCCTTCACCGGACGCACGCACCAGCTACGCGTCCACATGGCCGCCATCGGGCATCCCATTGTCGGTGACGGCAAATATGGCGGGCAGGATGCGTTTCTGACCGGCAGCATCAGCCGTAAAATGCATCTGCATGCACGGCGGTTGATTATCGACCACCCTGACGGCGTGCCGCTGGATGTGATGGCCGAACTGCCCGAACATTTCGCGTCCAGCATGGAACAGCTAGGTTTCGACGAGAATGACAGCGACGCTCGGCCCGAAGAAGGCCCCGGCCCAATGCCTAAAGACCTGCAGAAAAAGGTCGCACGCCAGCACGCCAAACAGGTTCGCAAGGATATGCGCGGTGAACGGCGCTCTCGCGGCACTGACACACGGCCAAAGAAGAAATTGGGCAAGAAATCGACTGCCAAATTTGCCAAAGGCCCCAGCGGTAAGCCAGCACCCCGCCGCAAACCGGCAACGCGCAAACCTTCCAAAGGCCCGCGCCGCTGATGCATCCCAATGCCGCCTTCCGCAGCGATGATCGTGCGCTACTGGAAGCGCTGATCGACGAAATCGGCTTTGGCATGGTGTTTCTGACGACGCCTGACGGCCCGCGCGTTGCGCATACACCGTTGCTTTCTACGGGCGACGGAGCAGTGCAGTTTCATCTGGCGCGAGGCAATGCAATCGCGCCTCATCTCGATGGCGCCGATGCGCTTGTGCTGGTCAATGGACCAGACAGCTATATCAGTCCGCGCTGGTACGCAGACCGGGCGACCGTGCCGACGTGGGATTATGTCGCGCTGGAACTGGAAGGACGGGTGCGGCGGATGGATAGCGACGGGCTGGAAGCCTTGCTCCACACCCTGATCGAGCGGAACGAGAAGCGTCTGGATGGCGAGCAGTGGCA
>JAHDDJ010000048.1:7535-11193 GCA_020629385.1 Erythrobacter sp. | reverse complement strand
GCCGAAAAGATATTCGGATCTTGCGGTACGCGTTTTGCGGCATCTCCATAATGCGACGCGAAATCTCTTTCCCCGGCCTGCAAGCGCAACTGCGCCATGAAACGCAGTCCTTCGGTCCAAGCCGGTGCCTGTTGGACGAGCGCTTCGGCGATCTGTCGAGCAGCTTGTGCCTCGCCCATAACATCGAGTGCTTGCGCCTTCCCGAGCCACAAATCTGCGTCACCCTGATTGACCGAAAGCGCGCGGTCAAACCAGTGCAACGCATCGTCTGCTCCGCGCTCCAGTGCGACACGGGCACGGCCATGCAGAGCTTTGACGCGGTTAGGTTCCAGCGCCAACGCCTTATCATACCATTCTTGAGCTTCTGCTGGGCGTTTTGCTGCCCGCGCTGCTGTTCCGCGGGAGGAACAATAGATGGCGCGGTTTTGACCGGCTTCTTCGATCCGGCGATATTCGGCGAGCGCCGCTTCATTCTTGCCGCAAGACGAAAGGGCAATCCCGTAATTGATCCCAAAATCGATATTGTCCGGATCAAGCCGCGCTGCGTGGCCAAAGTGCGTTGCAGCCTCTGGGGGATTACCCGATTTGAGAAGTACATCGCCTGCACCGTTCCACAGCGCCGCATTGTCCGGATGCTCTGCCAGCGCTTCCTTGAATATTGTGATCGCAGCAGCGGTATCGCCACTGCGAAAAGCGGACAAGGCCCGATCTCGCCATTGATGCGGTGCCAGTGCTGTCACCGGTCGCGCAGCCAGCCGGTGATTGCAAAGCGCCCGACCGGTGCAAAGGGAGGGACAAAGGAAACGTGATGGGCCTGCGGTACTGCAAACAGGTTCAGTGCATTAAATCGCGGACGGTATCCGGCAACAATGTCGCCGTCTTCGTCGAGGAAATTGAGATAGCCGCCCCAGTCGGGATGCCAGTCATCCATCGCGAGATTGAGCACATAAGCGACCCTCCAGCCTTCGGCGACATGGCTGTCTATATGCTTACCCAGGAAATGTTGCGGCGCGAACAATGTGCATTGACCGTCGGCTTTTACCAATTCCGGAATGCCCGTGACATCGCGCGCCAGCTGGATGAAATCCGCTGCATTGAGATATTCCAGCAGCAGATCGTGAGGACCGTCCGGGTTCCATTTTTCCTGCAAAGCCTGAACCAGCGAGTATTGCGCGAAATGGAAGCCGTACCCTGCCTTGTGCGTTTCCTGATAGGCTTGGGTGGCCAGTTGCTGTGCCTTCTGCTTTCCTTGCGGCGTCTGCAGTTCCTTTGCCAGAATCTGCTGTGCTTCGGCATTTTCACCCGCTTGCATGGCCAGCCCCCACGGTGTCTGAGACGCCAGAATCATGCGGATCTCTTTGGCGGTTTCTTCCGTCAGGACGTTGCGGACTTGCACCCTGGTGTCGCGGGCAAATTGCGCGGCAAGTGCATTCCGGTCGAGATCCGGATTGATTTCAAAAAGTTTCTTCAACTGATGTCTCGCGCAGGGGCAGAACAGGGAACAGAGTGTACGCCCCGTCCATTACTCGGGGGGAAGCACGTATTGCAAGCCTGCAGCCCTGCTGACGTTACGTTAAGGGAAAGCTTCGCTTGACCGCTTCGTTTGCAATGCTAACTGACTTGCAACATAGGTAACTAAGTGAACCTTCTTGGGAGATTGAATGATGGCCACAGCATATATTGTCGATGCAGTCCGGACAGCCGGTGGCCGCCGCGGCGGGCGATTGGCGGGTGTGCATCCGGTCGATCTGGCAGCGAAATCGCTGGATGCGCTGATGGAACGTACAGGGGTTGATCCCAACGCGATCGACGATGTCGTGATGGGGTGTGTCAGCCAGGCTGGCCAGCAGGCAATGCAGGTCGGCCGAAATGCGGTGCTTGCCTCCAAACATCTTCCGCAATCAACTCCGGCGGTCACTATCGACCGCCAGTGCGGTTCGTCACAACAGGCAATCCAGTTCGCCGCACAGGCTGTCATGTCGGGTACGCAAGACGCCGTGATTGCCGCCGGAATCGAAAGCATGAGCCGCGTTCCGATGGGCTCGAACATCACGCTTCATATGAAGGAAGGGCTGGGCAACTATAAATCGCCGGGCCTCGAAGAGAAATATCCCGGCATCATGTTCAGCCAGTTCATGGGCGCGGAAATGATCGTGCAGAAGCACGGCTTTTCCAAGGATGACCTCGACCAATTCGCGCTGGAAAGCCACCAGAAGGCGATTGCCGCAACCAATTCTGGCGCATTCGAAAACGAGATTGTGCCTGTAACTGTCGAAACCCCCGAAGGTGAAGAGCAGCATACAGTGGATGAAGGCATCCGTTTTGACGCTACGCTGGAAAGCATCTCTTCGGTCAAATTGCTGAGCGAAAAAGGCACGATTACTGCTGCCAGTGCAAGCCAGATTTGTGATGGATCGAGCGGTGTGTTGGTTGTTTCCGAAGAGTTTCTGAAGGCGCACAACCTCACGCCGCTGGCGCGTATTCATAATCTCACGGTCACCGCAGGCGATCCGGTTATCATGCTGGAAGAGCCGCTATTCGCGACGGACAAGGCGCTGGAGCGGGCAGGGCTTTCTATTGGTGATATTGACTTGTTCGAGGTGAACGAAGCTTTTGCGCCAGTGCCGCTTGCATGGCTTAAGCATACCGGCGCCGATCCGGAGCGTCTCAATGTCAATGGCGGTGCTATCGCACTCGGCCACCCCTTGGGCGCATCGGGCACCAAACTGATGGCGACGCTGGTGCACGCGCTCAAAGCGCGCGGCAAGAAATACGGTTTACAAACGATGTGCGAAGGCGGCGGTGTCGCCAACGTGACCATCGTTGAATCGCTTTAACCCCCTAGATTTGCAAATTCGAAAAGAGGAATTGAACATGGAAATTGGTGCAAATACCCCCGCAGTAGTCACCGGCGGCGCATCCGGCCTTGGTGAAGCGACTGCACGCGCACTTGCCGCCAAAGGCGCCAAAGTCGCGATTTTCGACCTTCAGGAAGAAAAAGGCAAAGCGGTCGCTGCCGATATTGGCGGCATCTTCTGCGAAGTGAATGTCACTGATGACGCATCGGTCGATGCCGGATTTGCCAAAGCTCGCGAAGCGCATGGCCAAGAGCGCATTCTCGTCAATTGCGCCGGTACCGGCAGTGCGATCAAGACCGCTAGCCGCGACAAGCAGACCGGCGAGATCAAGCATTATCCACTCGACGCGTTCAACTGGCTGATCCAGATCAACCTGGTCGGTACTTTCCGGTGTATCGCGAAATCTGCTGCGGGCATGATGTCGGTTGACCCGCTGAGCGATGACGGGGACCGCGGCGCGATCGTTAACACCGCTTCAGTTGCTGGCGAGGACGGCCAGATTGGTCAGGCTGCCTATTCCGCATCAAAAGGCGGTGTGATCGGGATGACACTGCCAATCGCGCGCGACCTGATGCAGGAAGGCATCCGCGTGAACACGATCCTGCCGGGCATATTCAACACCCCGCTGATGAATGCAGCGCCGCCGCAGGTGAAGGAAGCTCTTGCAGCGTCCGTTCCGTTCCCCAAGCGTTTGGGCAATCCGGAAGAATATGCGCATCTTGCATGCACCATGATCGAGAATGGCTATTTCAACGGCGAGGATGTTCGCCTTGACGGTGCCATCCGCATGGCACCACGCT
>JAHDDJ010000048.1:0-7435 GCA_020629385.1 Erythrobacter sp. | reverse complement strand
TATTTCAACGGCGAGGATGTTCGCCTTGACGGTGCCATCCGCATGGCACCACGCTAAGTTGTATCACTGAGTCCCAGCATAGGCTGGGACCTCTCTCAATCTCGTACGGGCCTCAATCTCGTACGGGAACGATGGAGGCCCCTGCCTGCGCAGGGGCTCAATTGTTTTTGGGAGATTGAGATGGCCAACTTCACACAAATCCTGCTGGAAAAAGACGGACCCGTTGCGACGATTACGCTGAACCGGCCGGAGAAAATGAACGCCTATACGCGTGTCATGATGCAGGAAATGATCGACGCTCTCGATGATACGGATGCTGATGATAATATCCGCGCAGTGATCTTTACCGGGGCGGGAGACAGGGCCTTTTGCGCGGGCGCTGATTTGACGCCCGATGATGGCGCGCGTCCTTTTTCGAGTGAAACCGAAGTCACCGATCTGTCCGATGAAATCGTGCGCGATGGCGGCGGTCGCATCACTCTGCGCATGTTCCAGTCAACCAAGCCGCTTATCTCTGCGTGTAACGGCGTTGCCGTTGGCGTGGGTGCCACGATGCAGCTGCCCATGGATATACGGCTTGCGTCTGACAATGCGCGTTACGGCTTTGTGTTCGCCAAACGCGGCATTGTGCCGGAAGCATGCTCCAGCTGGTTCCTGCCGCGTCTGGTCGGGCCGCAGCAAGCTCTTGAATGGTGCATGACGGGAAGGATTTTCGATGCACAAGAGGCCAAGGATGGCGGATTGATCCGCTCTATCCACGCACAAGGCGATTTGATGGACGCCGCAAGGGGGCTGGCACTGGAAATTGCCGAGAATACCTCTGCTGTTTCGGTTGCGATGACTCGCGCCATGTTGTGGCGTCTGCCGTCAGAGGATCATCCGATGATGGCCCACCGCGTTGACAGTCGGTCGATTTACAAGCTTTCGCGCGGTAAAGATGCACTGGAGGGCGTGCAAAGCTTTCTGGAGAAGCGTTCGCCTGAATTTCCGGGCAAAGTTACGCAGGATATGCCTGACTTCTACCCGTGGTGGGATGAACCCGGATACGAATAGGGTACTTGCCTTGCGAACCAGTTGCATTAGTAACCAGTTTGCATGAGCAAAGACGCATTCAGCCTTTCGGAATTTCTGCCGTACCAACTGTCCATCGCATCCAATGCGGTGAGCAACCGGATAGCGCGTGTCTATCATGACAAGTTCGGCCTGAAAGTCACCGAATGGCGCGTAATGGCGATTCTCGGCGATGCAGGCGCATTGACCCAGCGTGATCTCACAGCGCGCACTTTGATGGACAAGGTCGCAGTGAACCGCGCATGCAAGACGCTGGAGCAGCGCGGCCTTTTGGCGCGTTTGCCGAACAAGCAGGATGGCCGCTCCCATCATCTGCAGTTGACAGAGCAAGGCACTGCCACCCACGCCAAGATTGTCCCCTTGGCCAAAGAGGTAGAACGCGAATTGCTGGCACCGCTTGGCAAAGAGCAGCAGGCGCAGTTCCGGTCTCTTCTGGAACAGATCCGTACTCAGGCGGGATAGGTGTTACCATACTGCCAAAGCAAACGGCCCCGCAATTCCAATGAACTGCGGGGCCGTTTCTTTTGGTGTGTGTGCTCGTTTACTGACCGGGTTTGGCAGCAAACGCGTCGCTGATCGAACAGGCCGCCGGGCCAAGGATCACGATGAACAACACGGGCAGAATGAACAGGATCAACGGCACGGTCATGATTGCAGGCAAACGCGCTGCTTTCTCTTCCGCACGCATCATCCGCTCGTTCCTGAACTCGGCTGAAAGGACGCGCAATGCAGATGCCAGCGGGGTACCATAGCGTTCGGTCTGGACCATGGTGGTCACCACACCGCGCACCGATTCCAGATCGACACGATAGGCCAGATTGTCGAAGGCCTGCTTGCGTTCGGTCAGGAAAGACAGCTCAATCGCGGTCAGGGCAAATTCATCGCCCAGTTCCGGATAGGCACGCCCCAGTTCCTTGGCAACGCGGTTGAACGCTGCGTCGACGGTCAGACCAGCCTCCGCACAGATCACCAGAAGGTCGAGCGCATCCGGCAGACCCTTGCGGATCAAGTCGGTACGTTTGCTCGATTTGTTTTTCAGGAAGATCTCGGGACCTTTGTAACCCGCGAAAAGCAAGGCACCAAAGGCACCGACGCGTTTCGCGCTACCCCAGTCGGGGAAATAGTCGATGACGTAAATCAGCATGAAGCCGATAGCGCCAAGAACGATCGGCAATACAAGACGTGCAGCGATGACGAAGATCGCAATTTCCTTGTTGCGATAGCCGGCATGGGCCAACTTCTGCTGGATTTCCTCGATCTGGCTTTGCTGGAGGACTTTCATCCCCGACAGCGTGTCCTTCATCTTTTCCGTCTGGTCGGTTTTACGAACGACGCTGGTGCGCTTTTTCGCGTTTGACGTGATGATGCCTGACTTCAACTGGTCGCGGCGGTCATTCAGCGCTTTCACACGCTTCGCCATCGGGTCTTTGACCGTCACCGCAGCATAAATCGCCATCAGAACAGCCAAGGCTGCGACACCGACAAGAATGGTACCGATCAGGACAACATCGAAGCCTAGAAGTGTTGGGCCGGAAGGTTGATTTAACATGTCTTTCCCTCCTCGCTCAAATCTCGAAGCTGACCATCTTGGCCATGATAAAGGCGCCGATGGACATCCAGACGAGGCCGCCAAGGCCGGTTACGATAAGGCGGTCATCGGTAAAGAAGCCGCCAATATAGCTCGGGTTGATCCAGTAGATCATGCCGAACACGATGAAGGGCAGGGCGCCAACGATATAGGCCGATGCTTTCGATTCCGAGCTCATGGCGCGGATCTTGAGTTTCATCTGCGTACGTTTGCGGAGAACATCAGACAGGTTCGACAGTGTTTCTGCAAGGTTACCACCGGTCTCGCGCTGGATAGCCAGAGTGATACAGAAGAAGTTGAATTCAGGAATACCCAGCCGGTCGGCCGTTTCCTGAAGGGATTCTTCCATGCTCCGACCGATTTTGATGCGCTCGACGATACCCTTGAATTCCTCGCCGACAGGGCCGGGAAGCTCTTGCGCAACAACGGCTAGAGTTTCTGTCACCGGAAGACCGGAGCGCAGACCGCGAACGAGCAGTTCGATTGCATCAGGGAACTTGGCGTTGAAATCACCGGTGCGCTTCTTGATGAAGAAATTGACCGCCAGATGCGGCAGGCCCAGTCCGATGAACAAGCCGACGCCGAGTGAAAGCAAAGCAGCTCCACTGCGCAGATAGACAAGCACCGTTACGCCAAGTGCAAGACCGAGCGACGCATAGAAATATTGCGACAGCGTCCAGTTTTTGCCGGTCCGGTCGAGCCGGATGGCAAGTGCATCGATACGCGATGTTGAACCGGCGACTTGCTGTACTTTCGGCTTTCGCGAAGCGATTGCCTTTTTCAGCTGCGATTCGACCTTTGTGTCGGTGCTTTCCGAATGACGGAAACGCAGGGATTCAAGACGGCGCTGTCCCTCTTTCGCAGCCGAGGGGCCGGAAAACAGAGAATATCCAAGGATCATCAGGGCCATAAGGCCGCCGGCCACCAGCAGAAGCTGAAGGATGGACATGATCTCTACCTGCCTTTCTTAATTCTGTGCTGCGGGACACCCGCATCGACACGCTTCACCGGGTCGGTCACGCCCGTTGCCGGACGTGACCTCTCGGTGGACTTATCCAGCCTTTGCAGGCTCTTTCTTCTCTTTCTTGGCGA
Organism: Erythrobacter sp.; assembly: GCA_020629385.1. Taxonomy (GTDB): domain Bacteria; phylum Pseudomonadota; class Alphaproteobacteria; order Sphingomonadales; family Sphingomonadaceae; genus Pontixanthobacter. The sequence goes on along the minus strand of JAHDDJ010000048.1, from coordinate 3,684 downwards.
GAAGCGATTTCAGATCGAAGTTTCCGAGCAGCGATTTTTTCGCCGGTTCATCGCCTTCGAATTCCTCGTCACTCGCGCCCAGAATGCGTTCCGCCAGCTGCTTGACCACTGCGGTCGCTTTGCTGCTCCGGTTTGCATCGACGAAAGTCTGGCCAAGCTTTGCAGCGTTGGTGGCAGCCTTGAGATCGTAGGGAATGGAGAAATCGATCTTGCGTTCGATCGATGCTTCGAAATCAGCTTTGCTGATCTCTGCAACACCACCCTGAACCTTGTTGGCGACAACAATCGGCTGCGCATGAGCCGCATTGGTTTTCAGCCAGCTGAGGATACGGATCGTATCGCGTGCCGAAGCCAGAGTCATTTCCGTCGACAATACCACAACGTTCACGTCTGCAAGCAGATGCGGGAAGTTGATCAGCATGTTGCGCGGAAGATCGATCATTGTCATTTCGAACGACTGGCGGAATTCTTCCTCCAGCTGCACAAAAGCCGAACCATCGGTCATCAACGGTGAGTTGATCGGTGCTTCTGCCGAAAGAATCGCCAGATTGTCGTTTGCACGGATCATGGCGCGTTCGATGAACAGTCCGTCAATGCGGCTGGGATTGTCGATAGCATCCGTCAGACCGCGACCCGGCTCCAGATCAAGCGCCAAAGCGCCGGTTCCGAAATGGACGTCAAGGTCGAGAAGTGCTGTTGGCAGTTTGTGATCATCGCTGAACAACCAAGCAAGCGAGGTCGCAAGCATGGACGCACCGACGCCGCCACGAGTGCCGACAACAGCGGTCGAAACATGCCGTTTGGCGGTTTCCGGATCGCTGGTACGTGGCGAGCTGAATACGGCCTGCGCTTGGTTAAGCGAGTCGCGCAGTTGCCCGGCCGAAAGCGGCTTCAGGAGGTAATCGTGAATGCCGCTCGACAGCAAATCGCGGTAGAGACGAACATCGTTCACCTGACCGACTGCAATAACCACAGTACCTGGCTCGCACACTTCGGCGAGCGAGTTGATGTCATTCAGCGGATCGCCGCTTTCCGACAGGTCAACCATCAGGATGTTCGGGCTAGCGGCAACCGATAGCGACTGGACGGCATTACGTAGCCCGCCCTTTGCGCATTTTTCAGGTTGCCAGCCCATTTCGATGACCACGGGGCGTAGCACGTCCAGCGCAGCTTCATCGCAGATGAAGGCGGCGAAAGGATCGCGGTTAGCCGAGCCGTTGGGTTTCCAAGGTGCGTTCATGACTTACGATCCTCCACCGGTTGCTGATTCTTTCAGGCCGCCTTCGCCAGTCGGAGCCTGGTTCCGATAGCTGTCGATGGCCTTGTTGGATGTCGAAACTACGGTTTCGCCCGTACCCGTCTGACCCTTGATCAGATCTTCCGGATTGGCGATCATGGCCGCCATGTTGCTGTTGATCGAGCAACCATAGCCGGGACTTGTGGCGTTGCTTGGATTGGCATCCGATTTTGCGTCCCAGTTCGGGCATCCCGGAACCGACGCTTTCGATCGGGTCAGAACCACGCGGACATTGCCCGGCTGGACATATCCGGCAGTAACCGGAGCACCATCCTGAACCAGAATGCCATGACGGCCAGCCAGTTGTGCGATCGAATCGCGGGTGGCCTTGTTCATCATCGGATCTTCGATGGAGACACGGTCGCCATAGCGCAGATCCATAGCTTCGAACCAGCCGGCCAGACGCTGCTGCTCCGGCACGGAAAGTCCGCCTGCGCCAGCAGCCACGTCGAGCGTATAGTTGGTGCGTTCCACAATTGGCTGGTTCACGCTTTCAAGACCGCGATGCGTCGGGATTCCGCCGCATGCGCTAAGTGTTACGCCAAGCGAAAGGGCGAGAGCACCTGCTAGTTTGCGAGTTGTTGCAATAGGCATATTCTTCACCTTTCTTACTTGAGGCTGAAACCGGGAGTTGCAGCGTCAGCGCGTCGCTCCGAGTTGCGGTTCTTTTTGTCTTTGTCTGCACGCTTCGACGGTACCGGTTTGTCCGAGGGCAAGATGGCCTGCGGATCGATGCGCGATACGGCGGGCGGCGGTGCCGAAGTGTCGGCTGCCTGAGGAAGCGGACGGGTCGCTCCCGATTCGCCGGCATGGCCTTTGAACATCAGCAAAGCCTCGGCCTCATTGGCAGCGCGGAAGCCGTCGGTAGGCAATTTGATGTCGCGGTCATTGACCGGGTTCACCAGATACGGCGTGACAACGATAACCAGTTCGGTCTCGCCCTTACGGAAAGAACGCGAACGGAACAGGTTGCCGAGGATCGGAATGTCACCAGCACCCGGAGCCTTGTCGATAGTCGATTGCGCGTTGTTGCTCATCAGGCCGGCGATCATGAAGCTTTGGCCAGAGCCAAGTTCCACAGTCGTTTCTGCCCGGCGGATGGTCAGGGCAGGGACCTGGAAACCGTTCAGCGTAACAGCACCTTGGGTCGACAGTTCCGAAACTTCCGGACGGACCCGCATCGAAATGCGGCCATTGGCCAGTACGGTTGGTGTATAAGCAAGGCTGACACCGAATTTACGATATTCGATGGCGGTTGTACCCAGACCCTGACTGATCGGGATCGGGAATTCACCACCAGCAAGGAAGTCAGCAGTTTCGCCGGACAATGCTGTCAGGTTTGGCTGCGACAGAGTGGTTACAAGACCGTTCTGCTCGGCAAGATCCAGTGCACCCAAAAGGTCGAGGCCCAGGAATTTGCCTGCGAGGCCGAATGTCGTACCCGGCGTGATCGGTGCGATGGAAGTACCCGCGACATTGATGAACTCGCCGGGGTTATTCGGATCGGGGATGGTAACAGTAACTTCGTTACCAACGCCAGTTGCCGAGTTGGGACGGAATGTCGGGAAGCCGCGGCCCTGACCGACACCACCCTGAATGCCGCTGGTGCCATCAATGCTCGTCAGATTGACACCGAGCGAGCGGACCAGCGAACGGCTGACTTCGGCAAAGCGAACGCGCAGATTGACCTGCAGCGGTGTCGCCATTTTCAAGCGGCTGATGACATTGGCGTCATCGCCGACGAAGGCTTGAACCAGGCGTTCTGCTTCGGCTGCATCTTCGGGAGCTGCAACAGTGCCGGTCAAAAGGACCGTATTGGTGCCCATTGTTGCCACATTGACCTTGGCTTCCGGCATAGCCAGCGCCAGCATCTGATCGACGCTGTCAATATTGGAACCGACGCGGACATTGGCTGACCAGATGATATCACCGGCAGCATTGCTGGCGTAAACAGTGGTCTCGCCACCTGCCTTGCCGAACAGGTAAAGCTGACGCTGCGATTTGATCTGGACATCGGCAATCGCGTCATCAGCGATGAAGATATCAGCCATCGAACCAGGTACGGTCACCAGCTGTCCGCGACCGATCGACAGAACGATGTCGGACGCCGGACGGGCAACGGATTGCGCGGTTGCGGTGCTGGCCGGAATACCGGCGAGCGGTGCAATGGCGATACCGGCCATCAGCATTGTAGCACTTAGGCGACGTTTCATGGTCTTGCCCCTTGGTTGGAACTGTGCGGCCTTGTGGTCGCTTGGTTTGAAAAATGTGTTGGTCTTGCTCATGTTAGCCTCACCGTACCGTGGCGCCGGCAACCGGAAGGAGCTCTGCCCCTTCCTTCATGCCTTGTGACGATTGCCTGAGCATCGCACCGGTTCCCTTGCTGA
>JAHDDJ010000047.1 GCA_020629385.1 Erythrobacter sp. | reverse complement strand
GTGCTGGCAAATTCGAGAAATCCCAATGGCGGTACGCTGGCCTTGGCGGGTCAGAATATCTATTCAAACTCCAATGCACCTCAGGCCAGTGTTAAACTGGCTGATGGTTCGGTTTTCATCAACAATGCTGGCGGTGGTCAGAGCTTCAGTATCCGTAACCCATTCCTTGGCATGCGCTATTGCGTTGCCACGCAAGGTGTCTTCCCGTCGCGCAGCTGATGCCGCGCTGACTTTTGTGAACATCAAGGAATAAGGTGAAAGATATGAAACATCTTGCCAAAATCATGCTGCTTGCTGCGGCGCCGGCTGCACTCGTAACAGGTGCAGCTCCCGCTAGTGCAGGCACAAGCGCCTATGTGGGCGAAGTGTCGTTGACCGGATATAATTTCTGTCCGCGCGGTACATCGGAAACGGCAGGTCAACTGCTGCCAATCGCATCGAACACTGCGTTGTTCTCGCTTCTGGGAACAATTTACGGTGGCGACGGCCGTACAACATTTGCTTTGCCTGATCTGCGCGGTCGAAGGGCCATCGGTGATGGTTCGCGGCCTGGCGGTATGACGGTCCGCATCGGGGAACGGGGCGGTCGCGAGTCGATCGTGCTGACCCAAGCGAATTTGCCAGTGCATTCGCACTCGGCAGAGCTGCGCGGTGAAAACGCTGTGCTGGCAAATTCAAGAAATCCCAATGGCGGTGCGCTGGCCTTGGCGGGTCAAAATATCTATTCAAACTCGAACGCGCCACAAGCGAGTGTGAAGCTCGCCGCAGGGTCGGTCTTTGTGAATAATGCGGGCGGCAATACGTCGTTTGGAAACAATGACCCGTTCCTGGGCATGCGGTATTGCATTGCGACTGTCGGAATTTATCCGTCGCGTAGCTGATACACAGCCACACAACATTGAACGGGGCGCGGCTTACGAGCTGCGCCCCGTTTTTTGTTCTGTCCCGAATTTGACATCGCGCCAGAATATGCAACCTTGCCAATTGGTTGTTTTGCAAACATGCGGAGGGGATTGAGGCAATGGCTGAACCAACGAAAAACGGACTGTTGTCTGCCGCGATATTGTTGCCAGCTGTCTCTCTGGCTGGCGCGTCTGTTGCGTCCGGTCAGGACATTGCCGACCCCGACTCTACCGCGCAGGGTGATGTTGCGGTTACCATCTACCAAGGCGGTCAGGCGCTGGTGCAGGATGTGCGTCAACTCAATATCGCTGCCGGTCGGAGCAAGGTCGAATTTCCCGATGTCTCCGCGCAAATTCGCCCGCAAACGCTCAGCTTCGCCGCACCGAACACGGCCATTGTCGAACAGAATTTCGATTTCGACCTCCTGACACCAGTCAAGCTGATGGAAAAAGCGATCGGCCAGACAGTAACTCTGCTGCGGACCAATCCCGCTACGGGTGCCGAGACGCGTGAACGTGCCAAAGTGCTGTCCACTGCAGGCGGTGTGGTTGTTCAAATCGGCAACCGCATCGAAGTATTGCGTGACGATGGCTTGCCGGTGCGCGTCATTTTCGACCGGGTGCCGCCAAATTTGCGCGCTCGGCCCACTTTGTCGGTGAATCTGGAAAGTACCCGCGCGGGTGTCAGGTCGGCGGCGATCCGCTACCTCACGCCGGGGCTCGGCTGGAGCGCGGATTATGTCGCGCTTTATGACGACAAAACCGATTCCATAGACATGCAAGGCTGGGTCACCTTGACCAACCGGACAGGTACAACCTTCCACCGCGCTGATACGCTTCTGGTTGCGGGTAACCCTAACGGGGGCGGACGCAACAACAATCGCGCCATGATCCGTGCCGGTACAGAGTCTGCCAATCGCGAACAGGTGGGCGAATTCTATCTTTATCCGATCAGTGAACGCACCACTATTGCCAACGCACAGACCAAGCAGGTCAGTTTCCTTGATGTGCAGGGTGTGAAAGCACGCAAAGTCTATCAACGTTCCGTGGACTGGCTCCGCAATGATGGAAGCCCGATAAACGTTTCGAGCAATATTTCTTTCTCGACTTCTCGCGCAGGCGGACTGGGTGATGCGTTGCCGGCAGGAACTGTGCGTTTCTACCAGAGGGACAGCAAGGGTACGCCGCAATTCATCGGCGAAAATCGCATCGGACATACACCGATGGGCAGCACGCTTTCGCTCAAGACAGGCGATGCATTCGATATTTTCGTGCAGGCCTCGGTCGAAAAGCGCGAAGAAATCACCGCAGCCCAGTGGCGCAAGACAATCGAATATGTGATTTTCGAAGATGGTGAAGAAGTGAGCCGGATCGAGGAGCGACGTCCCGATAAATACTGGCAGACCACGATGGTCTACAAAATGACCAATGCGAAGAGCGAAGCGGTCGAGGTCGATTTGCTCCAGACCGGGCTTGATCGCGGTTGGTGGAGCAGGGATTACCGGATCGTTGCAGAAGATTTGCCCGGTGAGCAACTCAACACAAATGCGCGCAAATGGGTGGTGCCGGTTGCCGCCAATTCGGCGCGGACGTTCAGGGTGACTTACGCGACGCGGTATTGATCGGCCATGATGCGGCTTGTGGTTTCTTTGGTATTTGCGGTTCCGGCAATGCTGGCTGCCAGCGCGGCTTCGGGACAGGAACGCGCTGTTGTGGATGCCTCGGCGCCTGAAAAGTTGGCAGTAACCGTCTATCGCGATCCGGAACGCGAGGAAGGCGAGGAAATCGAGCGCGACTATCCGCTGGGTTTCGCGGTTATCAGTGAAACGCGCACCGTTACGCTTCCTGCTGGTCGCTCGACAATCCGCTTTGACGGTGTGTCCGAGGGAATGGTGGCGGTGAGCGCGATTGTAACGGGCTTGCCTGGCGGCACGATCGAGAAAAACCGCAATGCCGATTTGCTGTCGCCTGCTTCGCTGGTGGATGGAACCTTGGGCAACCGGGTCCAGATCACGCGCACCAATCCGGCAACCGGCGTGCAGGAAAGCGAGCGGGCGATTGTTCGGACCCGGGCCGATGGTGGGATCGTGCTGCAAACAGCATCCGGTTATGAGGCAGTGCGCTGCGCCGGTTTACCGGAAAAGCTCACTTTCGACCGTGTTCCATCCGGACTGTCTGCCAATCCGGTGTTCTCGATTGATACACGCGACGAGATGGGCGGGACTTACGAAGTCACGCTTACTTACATCTCCTGGGGTTTCGATTGGGAGGCACATTACGTTGCGACCCTAAAAGAAGAGGGTGTGAAAGGCCGGGTCGGGCTGCGGCTGCTCTCATGGCTGACCGTGCTGAACGATAACGGGCAAAGCTTTCCCGATGCGGAATTGCTGGCGGTTGCCGGGTCGATCAATGTCGACAGCGATTTCGAGGATATGGCCGAGCCTCCGTTCGGGGCACCTCTGCGTCTGCGGTGCTATCCTCTCGGGAGTACCAAAACCGGATCGCCGGTGCCGAGCTACACTACTCCCGGCGCGATCCCGGCGCCGCCTGCACCGGTTGCAATGGCTATGGAAGCCGACCAGATCGTCGTGACCGGCAGCCGGTTGCAGCGCGCGAAGTTTGATTCGGTAGCGCCGATTGCTGTGGTTGCGCAGGAAGAGCAGCTCGGCGATCTGAAGCTGTTCCGCGTGCCCGAAAACATGACTGTCGCGGCAAAAGCCATGAAACAGGTTGCCTTCCTTAACAAGGATCATGTCGATGCCGACTTCCTCTACGAGCTTTCTTGCCGTCCGGGGCGGCTGTTTGAAGAGGATATGAGTGTCGAGGAGATGTTCGCGACTGACATTGTTCTGGCAATGAAGAATGAAAAGAAAGACGGGTTGGGAGTAGCTCTGCCGATGGGCGGAATGACCCTGTTCGAGCCGGGGCCTGCGGGAACGCAGCTGATTGGCGAGCTTGCGATCCGCGATTATGCCGTCGGGCAGGATGTTGAACTTGATCTGGGCGAGAGCACGATGGTGTTCTCGGAATGCGCAGCAGTAGGCCGCGAAGAGGACGAGGATGAGCCGCGTCGCTGGACGAAAATGCGCGCCGAAGTGAGCAATGCGAATAGCAATCCGGTCACAGCGAGAATCGTTCTCGGCCGGGCCGGTGATTGGGATACGCGATCATCGCGTCGCAAAGTCCGGATCAAAGATGGCAGGATCATCATGGATGTGACCGTACCGCCCAATTCCCGCCAATCCTTCAATTGGAAAATGCGTCGCCCCAAGGGGTATTACGACTGAATTTCCACCGCTGAAGAATAGCCTCCATAAAAATATTTTGTTCCGCTCTTGTTCTCATGGAACAAAGTGGGTACAAGCTGTTCCACAAGAAGAGTCGGGGCCAAGTTTTCGCAGCCCCTAGGCAAGCAATGGAGGCCGTGTCATGGCAGCAAGTCTGAAGCTGGTAGAAGGTAAGGAAAAGAACGTGGACCGTCAGAAGGCTCTCGACGCTGCACTTGCACAGATTGACCGTGCATTCGGCAAAGGCTCGGCAATGAAGCTGGGCTCCAAGGAGGCGATGAATGTCGAATCGATTTCGACAGGCTCGCTTGGTCTGGATATCGCTCTTGGCATTGGTGGATTGCCCAAGGGGCGGGTGATCGAAGTGTACGGCCCGGAAAGCTCGGGTAAGACCACGCTTGCATTGCATGTGCTGGCAGAGGCGCAAAAGGCTGGTGGCAGCGTCGCATTCGTGGATGCGGAACATGCGCTCGATCCGGTTTACGCCAAGAAGCTGGGTGTCGACATTGACGAACTGATCATTTCGCAGCCCGATACCGGCGAGCAGGCTTTGGAAATCACCGATACGCTGGTTCGGTCGAACGCTATCGACGTGCTGGTGGTCGACTCGGTCGCTGCTCTGGTTCCCCGTGCGGAAATCGAAGGCGAGATGGGCGACAGTCATGTTGGCCTTCAAGCGCGTTTGATGTCGCAAAGCCTGCGTAAGCTGACCGGTTCGATCAACCGTTCGAAATGTATGGTGATCTTCATCAACCAGCTGCGCATGAAGATCGGTGTGATGTATGGTAATCCGGAAACCACCACTGGTGGTAACGCGCTGAAATTCTACGCCTCGGTTCGCCTCGACATCCGCCGCACCGGCCAGATCAAGGATCGTGACGAAGTGATCGGCAACTCGACCCGCGTGAAAGTGGTCAAGAACAAGGTTGCTCCACCCTTCAAGCAAGTCGAATTCGACATCATGTACGGCAAGGGTATTTCCAAGACCGGCGAAATTCTTGACCTCGGGGTGAAGGCCGGACTGGTTGAGAAATCGGGTTCATGGTTTTCCTATGACTCGGTTCGCATCGGGCAGGGGCGTGAGAACGCGAAGAACTTCCTCGATGACAATGTAGAGATGCGCGACAAGTTGGAAGCTGCGATCCGCGGCCGCACTGACGAAGTCGCCGAAGAGATGATGACGGGGCCCGACGCAGACGCCAGCGACGAGGACTGACATCATCTTTTCAAGCGGACGCATGGCACAGGTCTGAACCTGGCGTCCGGGAAAACGGGAAACCGGCGCTCGCACTCTACGGAGTCTGCGCCGGTTTTTCTTTACCAAAAAGGCAGACAATTCCGCATATAGGGGGTAAGTTGCAAAATGTGCATGATATGAGGACTGGCGCGTGACAACGAAACTGGATTGGCAAAGTCGTACCGGCGACAGTTGGGCTGCCGAATGGCAACGCACTGACCGCAGTTTTGGCGGCCTGACCGATCAACTGATGGGCAAAGCTAGCGAGCGGCCGATCCGGCGTGCATTGGATATCGGGTGCGGTGCCGGAGAGATGTCACTCAGCTTGGGGCGCGGCCATGCCAATGCGGAAATCATTGGTATCGATATTAGCGCCAATCTCATCGAGGTCGCCCAAGCACGCGCAGCGCACTTGTCGAACGTATCATTCGAAGTGGCCGATGCCTCCGATTGGGATCCGGCCAATTACGCACCGGATCTTATTGTTTCGCGCCACGGCGTGATGTTCTTTGAAGACCCGGTACGGGCGTTTGCGCATCTTGCCCGCATCGCGGCTCCTGATGCGCGCCTGGTGTTCTCGTGTTTCCGCTCACAGGAAGAGAACCCCTGGGCAGAGCGTGTCGAAGGCTTCTTGCCTCCGGGCACCATTGTTCCGCCAGACCGCTTTTCACCCGGTCCCTTTGCATTTGCTGACCAGGCACATGTCGAAGGCATTCTGCGCGATGCAGGATGGATCGATGTCTCCTTCATGCCGGTTGATTACGCATATATTGCAGGTAGCGGTCCGGACGCGACCGAAGATGCCATCGACTATTTCCAACGGATCGGTCCGGCTGCGCGTGCGGCTGCCACGCTTCCACCAGAAGAGAAAGCGCATTTCCTCGCCCGTCTGCGACGCTATGTTGCCAACAATAATGATCACGGAATTGTAGCGCTCAGGGCGTCGGCATGGATCGTGTCGGCTCGGCCCGGGCGGCGTTAATTCCCGGCCTTCGCTGAGGATTGACTGCACGCAGCCCAACTATCCGCTTGTCGCTGGCGGTATCAGCGCTTAATTGCGCCTGATGCATTCGACGAACGATATCCGCCGCTCATTTCTCGACTATTTTTCGGGTCAGGACCACTCGGCTGTGCAAAGCGCACCGCTGGTTCCGTATAATGATCCGACATTGATGTTCGTCAATGCAGGCATGGTTCCGTTCAAGAACGTGTTCACCGGTCTGGAGACACCGCCATCGCCGCGTGCGACAAGCTCGCAGAAATGCGTCCGTGCCGGCGGTAAGCACAATGACCTCGACAATGTCGGCTATACGGCGCGGCACCACACTTTCTTCGAAATGCTCGGCAATTTCTCTTTCGGTGACTATTTCAAGGAAGAGGCGATTACCCATGCCTGGACGCTTCTGACGAAAGAATGGGGCCTGCCTGCCGAAAAGCTGACCGCGACTGTCTATCACACCGATGACGAGGCTTTCGATCTGTGGCGCAAGATTGCGGGTCTTCCGGAAGACCGGATCATTCGCATCGCAACCAATGACAATTTCTGGTCGATGGGTGATACCGGTCCGTGCGGCCCATGTAGTGAAATCTTCTACGATCACGGCGAGCATATTCCCGGGGGTCCTCCTGGTTCACCGGACGAGGATGGTGACCGCTTTATCGAGATTTGGAATCTCGTTTTCATGCAATTCGAGCAGGACGGGCAGGGCAACCGCTCCGATCTGCCGAAACCCTCGATCGATACCGGCATGGGGCTGGAACGTATCGCGGCGGTGATGCAAGGCGTGCATGACAATTATGATACGGACACATTCAAAGCTCTGATTTCCGCATCGGAAAGCCTGACGGGTGTTGCTGCAACCGGCGATACGCAAGCGAGCCATCGCGTCATCGCCGACCATCTGCGTTCGACGAGCTTCCTTCTTGCCGATGGTGTTCTGCCGTCCAATGAAGGCCGCGGTTATGTGCTACGCCGGATCATGCGCCGCGCCATGCGTCACGCCCATATTCTGGGCGCAAAGGAACCTTTGATGCATCGCCTTGTGCCGGAGCTTGTGGGCGAAATGGGGCAGGCATTTCCAGAACTGCAGCGCGGTCAGGCATTGATCGAAGAGGTTCTGGAACGCGAGGAAACCCGTTTCCGGCAAACACTCGACAAGGGCTTGCGCCTGCTCGACGAAGCAACAGGCGACATGGACGCTGGCGCGCAGCTGGATGGTGAGACCGCATTCAAGCTCTACGACACATTTGGCTTCCCATACGATCTGACCGAGGATGCGCTTCGGGCGCGCAATATCGGCGTGGACCGCGACGGTTTCGATGCCGCTATGGAGCGCCAGAAAGCTGCCGCCCGCGCTGCGTGGAAAGGCTCCGGCGAGGCTGCCTCCAACGAAGTGTGGTTCGACATTGCCGAACGCGAAGGCAGCACCGAGTTCACTGGTTACACCTCGACCAGCGGTGAGGGCCGTGTGGTCGCTTTGGTGAAGGAAGGGGTGGAGGTACAAGCCGCAGGTGCTGGCGACGAAGTAACCATCCTGACCAACCAGACGCCGTTTTATGGCGAAAGCGGCGGCCAGACCGGCGATGTCGGGACGATCTTTACGCCCGAGGGACTGCAGGCTACCGTTTCCGATACAGCCAAACCGCTCGGCCGCTTGCACACCCATGCGGCTACTATTCAAGCGGGTACCATCACCGTAGGCGACACGGTGCATCTTGATGTCGATGTCGAACGTCGCGACCGCATCCGTGCCAACCACTCTGCAACACATCTGGTTCACGCGGCCTTGCGCAATCGCCTCGGCGATCATGTCACGCAGAAGGGTTCGTTGGTGGCAGAGGAACGCCTGCGGTTCGATTTCTCGCACCCCAAGCCGATGTCGGAGGACGATATCGCTGCCATCGAGGCAGAAGTGAACGCAGAAATCCGTGCTAACGAAGAGGTTGTGACGCGGTTGATGAGTCCTGACGATGCTGTCGAAGCGGGCGCATTGGCTTTGTTTGGCGAGAAATATGGCGAAGAAGTGCGCGTATTATCGATGGGACAGACCGGCGAAGGCGGACGCAACTATTCTGTCGAGCTGTGCGGCGGCACCCATGTCAAGGCAACGGGCGATATCGGCATTTTCCGCATTGTGTCGGAAAGCGCAGTATCATCGGGTGTGCGTCGTATCGAGGCCCTGACGGGTGAAGCGGCACGCGCGTGGCTGGTCGACCGAGAGAATGCTTTGAAGTCGGTTGCAGGTGCTCTGAAAACGTCGCCCGATGAGGTGACTAGCCGCGTTTCAGCGCTCATCGAAGAGCGGAAATCGCTTGAAAAGGAACTTGCCGAGGTGCGCAAACAACTCGCTCTTGGCGGCGGTGGCGCAGCATCCGGACCGGCTGACGAAGAGATCGGTGGAGTTAAGTTTTCGGGGCAGGTGCTGGACGGATTGAACCCGAAAGAACTGCGCGGACTGCTCGATGAAGCCAAAGGGCGTCTGGGCTCGGGTATTGCCGCAGCAGTAGCGGTAAATGATGGCCGGGCGGCGTTCGCTGTCGCCGTCACCGATGATCTGACGGAACGTTTCGATGCGGTGCAACTCGTCCGCACGGGCGTCGAGACGTTAGGCGGCAAGGGCGGTGGCGGCCGTGCAGATATGGCGCAAGGCGGCGGTCCGGATGGCAGCAAGGCCGATGCGGCACTTGATGCCGTGCGCGCCGCTATTGCCGGTTAAGTTCCCGAGGCTTCAACATTGGATGTGCGCAGCTTGGGTTTGTAGTCCAACGCGCCGTCCTGTTCGATTTTGACGCGGTACTCGTCCCGTTTTTCGTGGATTGATGCGATCACCGGCCCCATTGCAACGCCGATATCAACCAGCACGGCTTCGGAGAGTTGCAGCGAGCTTTCGAGATTTTCCGGAATCGCATGGCTGGCCCCTGCACGGTACAGGTCGGCCGCGTGATCGGTGTCACGGGCTCGGGCAACGATCAGTAGATCCGGATAATCGCCGCGCAATTTGCGGGTGAGCCTTTCAGCCAACACCGGTTCGTCCATTGTCAGGACCACAGCAGGAGCACGCTCGACACCGAGCCGCGACATGGCATCGCCGCGCGCCGCGTCACCGAATATCGCGCGGTAGCCGCCGCGTTTTGCCGCATCGATCATATCGGCATCGGAATCGATAGCGACATAGGGTTTTTCGTGTTTGTCGAGCATTTGCGCAACCAGCCGTCCAACACGACCCACGCCGATGATGATAACAGCAGGTTCGCCATTTTCGTCTTCTTCGATTTCCGGAATTGGCTCGACACGGCGCGCGATTACTCTTCCAAGGCGGGCGAGCAGCGGCGTAATGGTCAGGCCGATTGCAGTCACGATTTGCCAGAATTGCGCAGTTTCCTGATCGACGACTAGTGCGGCGGTGGCAGCCGCAAGGACGATCAGTGTCGTCTCGGACGGGCTGGCCATCAAGACGCCTGTTTCGGCAGCGGTGCTGCGCCGCGCTCCCATAAGGCGCAGCAATATGCCGGTGACCACGGCTTTGAAAACAAGAACACCGACCACAGCTAGCGCGATCGCCCACAGATCGGCCCAGATTGTCAGCAAGTCGATCGACATGCCAACGGTGATCAGAAAAACACCCAGCGCCAGACCCTTGAACGGGTCCATGATGCTTTCGACTTCGCCGTGATATTCGGTTTCTGCGATTAGCAGGCCTGCAATCAATGCCCCAACGATAGGGGACAGGCCCACAACAGAAGTGGCCAGACTGGCACCGATTACCACCAGCATACTGGCAGCAAGGAATAATTCTGGGCTTTTCGTACGGGCAGCTTGGGCAAACAGCTTGGGCAGGGCGATGCGGCCAAAAACGAGCAGTGCGGCAACAACCAGCCCGCCTTGCCACAGAACCTCGACCAGGCCTTCCCAGCCATCGGCTTGCGCGGTGGGTGCCATCGCGCCGAGGATAAAGATGATCGGCACGATCATTATGTCTTCGAACAACAGCATCGAAAGCGCCGCGCGTCCGACAGGGGTTTTCGTGCCCGAAATCGGCAGCACAATGGCAGTAGATGAGAAGGCGAGGGCAAAGCCCAAAGCCAAGGCAGCAGTCCAGATCTGCCCCATACTTGCCAGCACAGCGGCGAGGATCGAGCCGATTATCAGCAGCTCCAGCGCGCCAAGCCCGAAAACGAGTTTTCGCATCTGCCACAGGCGTTTGAATGACAGCTCAAGCCCGATGGTAAACAGCAGCAGGATGATCCCGAATTCGGCGTAGGGTGCCAAGGCCTCCGGATCGGATATGGTTATGTGTGACAGCCAGGGTACATCATCGACCAACTTGCCCAGTCCGAACGGGCCGACCGCAATGCCGATCAGGATAAACCCGATTACCGGCGTGATCCTGAAACGGGTAAATACAGGGATGACCAACCCGGCAGCGCCGAGGATCACCAGCGCGTCGCCCATGGATGATGTGTCTAACTGGCCCGCCATAATCGCAGTCTATCCCTAGTTGCCAGCCGTGTCACCGCTTTGATACAGCTTATCCGCCTCCGGCCGAATGCGTGCCTATCGGCGCACGGCGCGGCTTACTGCGCCCGGGATGATCGCCGGCTTCGTCCCATTCGATCCGGTACAGGTCGAAACGGCGGTCAGCGAGATTGCGCACTGTTCCTTCGGCGCGGGCCCAGCTGAGATCGGCGAGGTTGATGTCGCTGATCGTCAGTGTTTCGACATTCTCGCTCGCTTCGGCGGCAATGCCATCGCGCGCAAAGGGAAAATCGCACGGCGTCAGAATGCAGCTCTGCGCA
>JAHDDJ010000422.1 GCA_020629385.1 Erythrobacter sp. | reverse complement strand
CAATCAACCGGTAGAAATCCTCGCCTGCAAACTTTTTCAGGAGACACATGTCTTCATGATACGCCGCGGCGGCTTCCGGCAAACCGCCTTCCAAACCCAACATCGCCGCAAGCTCGCTCCCGGGGTCTTCGGCATATCGGGTCGATTGGACGCCTTGGGGGAATGCCGCAAACCCTGCCTTGCGGGCCGAAACATCGGGATCGGGCTGCAGCCACTGGCTTTCATCCAGCGAACACAGCCCCATCCTCAATTGGCCGCCCCCGCGTGCGCGGGGCAGCAATTCCTCGACCGAAAAGCCGAGCGTCATAGCTTCACACCTGTGCCAATGCCTGTTCCATATCGGCGACAATATCATCGATATGCTCGATACCAACCGAAACACGCACAACATCGGGGCCAGCGCCTGCGGTCAGCAATTCGGCCTCGTTCAGCTGGCTATGTGTGGTGGAAGCAGGGTGAATGATCAGACTGCGCGTATCGCCGATATTCGCAAGGTGACTGAACATTTCGACCTTGGATACCAGCTTCACTCCGGCATCGTAACCACCCTTCAATCCGAAAGTGAACACCGCGCCCCCGCGCCCGCCGAGATATTTCTGCGCGAGCGGATGGTACTGGTTATCGGGCAAACCGGCATAGCCAACCCATGCAATTTTCTCATGCTTTTCCAGCCATGTCGCGAGCGCCAGCGCGTTTTCGCAATGGCGGTCCATGCGCAGAGCGAGTGTTTCCATTCCAGTCAGCGTCAGGAAGGCATTCATGGGTGCCATTGCCGGGCCCAGATCGCGCAAGGCGAGCACGCGGCACGCGATGATAAATGCCATTTCGCCCACCGCATCGCTCAGCACTGCCCCGTGATAGGACGCGTTGGGCTGGGTCATTTCGGGGAACTTGTCGCTGGCGGTCCAGTCAAACTTGCCCGAATCCACAATCACTCCGCCAATCGAATTGCCATGGCCATTGAGGAACTTGGTCGTCGACTGGACAACAATATCTGCGCCATGTTCGATCGGGCGGCATAGCACAGGGCTGGCCATCGTATTGTCCACCACCAGCGGCAGGCCCGCATCATGCGCAACCTTGGCAATCGCAGCGATATCCTGAACCACTCCGCCCGGATTGGCGAGGCTTTCGATGAAGATGGCGCGCGTCTTGTCGGTAATCGCGGCTGCAATATTTGCCGGATCGTCAGCATCCACGAAATTGGTATGCCAACCCATTTTCTTGAAGCTATGCGCCAGCTGGTTGAGCGACCCGCCATACAGCTTTTTCGCTGCAACAATCTCGCACCCCGGCTCCATCAGCGTGTGGAACACAATCATCTGCGCGGCGTGGCCCGAGGCAACCGCCAAAGCGCCGATCCCGCCTTCCATCGCGGCAATCTTGGCCTCCAGCGCGGCGTTGGTCGGGTTCATGATACGGGTATAGATATTCCCGAAATCCTTCAGCGCGAACAGATTGGCTGCATGTTCGGCATCGTCAAACACATAGGACGATGTCTGGTAGATCGGCGTGATCCGCGCATTGGTGGTCGGGTCAGGCGCCTGTCCTGCGTGAATGGCGAGAGTTTCGGGCTTGTAGTCGGTCATGGTCAAAGCGCTCCGCGTCAATATCGTTCAGCAAGACAGGTACGGCGAACTGCCTCTGCCGACTATCAAGTTTTTCCTTCGCAAGGGAAAGCGAGGGCGCAAGGCCCATGCGCCTATTCTGCCGGAACGCAGCCGCGTTCTGCCCGCATGGGCTCCTCGCCCTGCAGAGCCGTCATGCCGAGCCGTTCGAACAA
>JAHDDJ010000421.1 GCA_020629385.1 Erythrobacter sp. | reverse complement strand
CCCCGGCATTTGTGCGGCTCTATGATGCGCTCCAAATCGAGGGCGAGGATCTGCGAACGATTGGCTGGGAGGACCGGCGCAAACAGCTCGAGAATTTCGTGCCCCGCCTACCCGAAAGCCATTTTGATCTGTCGCAGATAGTCGAGGCCGAAACGTTCGACCAGCTAGCCGAAATCCGCGAAGGTGCACGCGACGATGCGATCGAAGGGCTAATGCTGAAGAGGCGGGACGCGCCCTACATTGCAGGTCGAAAAACCGGCCTATGGTACAAATGGAAACGCGACCCGCTGCTGGTAGATTGCGTACTGATGTACGCCCAGCGCGGCAGCGGCAAGCGGTCCAGCTTCTTTTCGGACTACACCTTTGGCTGCTGGGACGGCGATCCAGATACGGGGGCTGACCTGCTTCCCGTCGGCAAAGCCTATTCGGGTTTCACCGATGCCGAGCTGAAGAAAATCGACCGCCATGTGCGGCAAAACACCATCAACCGTTTTGGCCCGGTGCGCGAAACCGAAAAGATACTGGTTTTCGAAGTGGCATTCGATTCCGTCCATGAAAGCAAGCGTCACAAATCGGGTCTGGCCATGCGGTTCCCGCGTATTCACCGCATTCGCTGGGACAAGCCTGCACATGAAGCGGACCGCATCGAGACTTTACGTACCCTGATCCGCGACTAAACAAGTCAGCAAAATCGACAAAGGGGAAACACCTCATGACACTCTACGAGCAATCGATCCCGGTCTATCGCCAGGGGCTGAAAATGCTGTCAGGCCTGCTCGACAAAGCGGCGGCCCATGAAAAAGGCGATACCTTGCTCGAGGCGAAACTGGCCGATGACATGCATCCGCTGGCCGTGCAGATCCGGTTCCTGTCGAACCAGCCGGGCGAGGCGGTGCAACGCCTTACCGGACAGTCATTCACCTCGCGCGATGACAATGATGCCAGCTTTGCCGATGCCAAGGCTGTATTGGCTAAGATGGACGACTATCTCGCAGCTGTGTCGGAGGATGCCCTGATCCCCGCCGACCAGACCATCGTGATGGACATACCCAATGGCATGCAATTCACATTGACCGCAGAAGAATATGTCCGCGACTGGTCAATGCCGAATTTCTATTTCCACCTCACCACAGCCTATGCGATCTTGCGCGCAGAAGGGCTGGACATCGGCAAGGCCGACTTTGTCCCGCACATGTTCAAATATGTCACCAAAATGCCAGAAGGATAAGGCGCTGAGCTAAGGCGCTAGGCTAAGTTGCGCGGCGCGACTCTCAACCTTTGAAGTTATCACCCATAGCCGTGATAGCGTCCGCATGGTGGCGGGCATTTTCAGTATAATGGGCGACACCCATCCGCATGCCTGCGACTGCCGCATCGGACAGGCCTTTCAAAGGCTTTGCAGGGCGACCGGCCCACAGGCTCCGCGGTTCCATCACCTTGCCTTCGGTCAGCATCGCGCCAGCCGCCAGCATGGCGTCTGAACCGATCACCGCCTTGTTCATGGCAATCGCGCCCAATCCGACAAAGCCGCGATCCTCGATGGTGCAGCCGTGGACCATCGCCATGTGACCGACCAGAACATCGTCACCAATGATCAGCGGGCTGCCCTGTTCATCGCCGGGGCGAGGAGGGTCGCAATGCAGGACGCTGCCATCCTGAATATTCGTTCGTTCGCCAATGCGAATCTTGAAGACATCGGCACGCACAACGCAATTGTACCAGACAGAGCTGTCCGCCCCTATTTCAACATCGCCAATAATGACGCAGCCCGGAGCGATAAAGGCGCTGTCA
>JAHDDJ010000420.1 GCA_020629385.1 Erythrobacter sp. | reverse complement strand
TTTGCCTATCGCCTCTAGCCCCCTTCTTGCCTTTTTGTGGATTCATTTGATATCTTTTTTTCCTCCACTTTTTTCCTCCTGTGTTCATTTTCCTTTTTATATTCTACTCTTGTAAAGGTGCTCTATATTTAAGAAATAGTTGGAAACTTAGCAAGAAATAACATAACCTTGAATGTGGCTAGTAATATTTCTACTATACCTATCTAACTAACTTTTTTGATACTCCTCTTGTTTTTGCTCTTCTTGTTTTTGCTCTTCTTTTTTTCCTCCACTGTTTTCCTCTTGTTTTCATCTTTCTTTTTACATTCTCCTCTTGTAAAGGTGGTCTATTTTTTGAATTAGTTGGAACTTTAGCAACAAAAAACATAACCTTAATTGTTGCTAGTAATTTTCTATTATACCTATATAACTAAATTTTCTATTGATTTTCCTGCTCTATATTTTTGCTCCTCTTTTTTTCCTCCATTGTTTTCCTCTTGTTTTCATTTTCCTCTGTACTTTTTACTCTTGTGAAGATACACTATATTTTAAAAATAGATGGAACTTTAGCAAGAAAAATGTAACCATGAATTTAGGTAGTATTTTTTCTACTATACCTATCTAACTATCTGATTTTTGATACTTCTCTTGTTTTTGCAATTCTTGTTTTTGCTCTTCTTTTTTTCCTTCACTGTTTTCCTTTTGTTTTCATCTTCCTCTTTACTTTGTTCTCTAAAGATGATCTATTTTTAGAATTAGTTGGAACCTTAGCAACAAAAACCATAACCTTGATTATTACTAGTAATTTTCTACTATACCTACATAACTAACTCTCCTCTTGATTTTCCTTGTATATTTTTTTCCTTTTCTTCTTCCACTGTTTTCCTTTTTGTTTTTATTTTCCTCTTTACATTCCACTCTTGTAAAGGTGCTCTGTATTTAAGAAATAGTTGGAACCTTAGCAAGAAAAAATAGAACCTTGAATGTAGGCAGTAATTTTTCTACTCTACCTATCCAACTAACTGTTTTTTGATTTTCCTCTTGTTTTGCTCCTCTTTTTTTGCTCCTCTCTTTTTCCTCCAAGGTTTTCCTCCTGTTTTTGTCTTTCTCTTTACTTTATTCTCTTGTATAGAAGGTCTATTTTACAAAATAAGTGGAACCTTAGCAAGAAAAACACAACATTGATTGTTAGTATTGTTTTACTACTATACCTATCTAACTAACTGTTTTTTGATACTTTTCTTGTTTTGCTCCTGTTGTTTTTCCTCCCTTTTTTTTCTTCCACTGTTTTCTTTCTGTTTTCATCTTCCTCTTTACTTTCTATTCTTGTATAGAGGGTATATTTGAGAATTAAATTGAACATTAGCAAGAAAAATTATAACCTTGATTGTAGGAAGGAAATTTTGCTCCTCTTATTTTTCCTCCTCTTTTTGTCTCCACTGATTTCCTCCTGTTGTCATTTTTTCCTTTACTTTCTACTCTTGTATGGAAGGTCTATTTTCAGAATTTGTTGGAACCATAGCAAGAAAAACTATAACGTGTGACAATCGTTGTTGTTTTGCATTTTTGTTTTTGATTTGTTGTTTCTTAATGGTACATGATAGTAGCTCATTAGAACACTGACAATTTGTGATATTGTATTACACATGTCAGGGATAATGCTATAGTGTGCAACTATGCATCTGTGTTCTCATTTGAGAATAACAGTTCAGTTTTCTTGTCATGTTTTCTGACATGTTGTGTTGTCTTGATCTTTCCAAAGACATTTTGCGATTCTTCTAAAATTGCATTAGAGAATTGAAACTATCAATAAAGAAT
>JAHDDJ010000419.1 GCA_020629385.1 Erythrobacter sp. | reverse complement strand
AATATCGACGCGGTCAAAGCCAATTTTCTGCAGATCGCGCTCAACCTCGCCTTTGACCCGCAGATAAAAGTTCTTCGACCCGGCGTCCGCACCGATGGAGCTGACAGCAATGCACCGCTTCACGCCATTTTTTTGGGCTGCGCGGGCAGTTTCCAGAACCAACGTCTGGTCGACTGCACGAAAGGCCTCTTCGCTTCTGCCTGCCTTGTTCCATGTCGTGCCAAGGGCACTGATCAACACATCGGGCCGTGTACGGGCAAAGACTTCACCCCACTGGTCCGGCTCGGCGACGACCATTTCCATTCTAGCGCCGGAAGGAAGCTTCATCTCTCGTCGTGCGACAGCCAGTATTCGCACATCTTCTCGGCCAACTGCCTGCTCGACAATCGCTCGTCCGATCAGGCCTGTTGCGCCTACAATCGCTATCCGTAACCGGTCAGACATTGCTCAATCCTTCAGGCGCGGAGCCATAGATGCGCCGGCACTGATCCATCGCAAACCGATCCGTCATGCCTGCAATATAGTCGGCAATATGGCGGCTCTTCGTCGGCTCATCCTGCGGCATTGTGGCACGCCAGCCGTGTTCCAGCAAAGCTGGGTCCTGTTCATAAGCAACATATAGCCGGGCAATTACATCGCGCGCCTTCTCGGCCGTGCCAACCTGTTCCGGGTGGTAATAGAGCTTCTCGTACATGAAGTCTTTCAGACGGCGTTCCTCGGTAGCCATCGCGGGTGAGAAGCCCGCAAGCGTTTTGCCGGCAGTTCGCACTTGTTCGATAGTTTCCACACCTGCCAATTGCGACTTGGTATGCTGGATAACATCATTGACCATCAGGCCGATCTGGCCACGCACAAGCTCGCGCAATTGCCGTTCTCTGTCTGCTTTGGGGAAGCGCTTTTCGACGCCTCGCCACTGGTCCGCGATAAAGTCGAGGGTCAAAAGATCATCAAGGTCAAGAAAACCTGCGCGCAGGCCGTCGTCAATATCGTGGTTGTCATAGGCAATGTCATCCGCCACCGCAGACACCTGCGCTTCCAGCGATGCATATTGCCGCAGATCCAGCGGAAACGCCGCATCCAGCTCTTCCAGTGCCCAACCAGCCTGACTGACCGGCCCGTTATGTTTGGCTAGCCCTTCGAGCAGTTCCCAAGTCAGGTTTAGCCCTTCATGTTCGCAATAGGGGCTTTCAATTCGCATCAGCGTGCGCAGCGACTGGGCGTTGTGATCAAACCCGCCGTGCTTGTCCATCGCCTGAGACAGTGCCTTCTCACCCGCATGACCGAATGGCGGATGGCCGATATCATGCGCCAGACACAGCGCCTCTGTCAGATCCTCATCCAGCCCCAATGTCCGCGCAATGACACGGCCGATCTGCGCGACTTCCAGACTATGGGTGAGACGCGTGCGGTAATGATCGCCGTCAGGTGCGACAAACACCTGCGTCTTGCTGCGCAGCCGGCGGAACGCAATCGAGTGGATGATCCGGTCCCGGTCCCGCTGGAACTCGCTGCGTGGCCCGCGTGTGCCCTCGCGATCTTCGGGGAATTCTCTCCCACGCGAGGCGGCAGGATCGGCAGCATAACAGGCGCGGTTCATGCCCTGCGACCTAAGTCAGTGGGGGCAGAAGAACAACGGGAACAATCGGGCAACATCGCTCCTACAGAGCGGATCGGCGTTCAGTCCTCGCCTAATATCCAGTCGGTAGCAGCGTCGCAATGGATACGTGCGGAATCGAAGATCGGCAGTACATTGGCATCGACATCGACAATCATCTGCAATTCGGTGCAGGCCAGCAC
>JAHDDJ010000046.1:1907-11361 GCA_020629385.1 Erythrobacter sp. | reverse complement strand
GTCAACGGCCAAGGGCCCGATCCGCATTCGCCGTCGTTGAGCCTCAGGCGGCGATGGGGAATGTGAGGGTTCGTGGCGTTCGTTGACCGCGGATGATCACGATCAGATCCTGCATGTGGGCCTCATCGTGTCTGAACGGCGCCGCCAACCAGCGTTCCACCCTGGCGAACTCATCGGGAGCAACGGACGCCACCCGATCCACCGTCAGCTCAGCCCATCCGCTGGCCTCGAGGGCGGACGTGTAGTGCGCCGTTCGATACCGGTTCGGAATTCCCGAGAACGTCAGCGATCGATACAGCCAGGACGGGATCCGATAGATGTTCAGCGGATCGCTCGCGCGGAGCGCCCGGGTGTGCGTCATCAAATCGATCTCCACGCCGAGCTCGGCTTCGGGTGCCGCCAGCTGGTCGAGCTGACCGATGGTTCGCATCGGCTTCGTGAAGTGCTCGAACGCCGCCTGACTCCAGATCCGGTCGTACGTTCGCCCGCTGAGGAATCGAAGATCGAAGTCTTCGAGCACGTGGTAGCGCAGCGGGCCACGGTTCAGCTGACGCAGGGCCGAGCGTGCCCTCGCGACCGCCAGTCCTTCTTGGGCCATGCGCTCGAAGAGCCGGGTGTACAACGGACCGGAATCGCGCAGTACGAGATCATTGATGTCTGCAGCGTCGTAGCTTTCCGCTCCAAGTCCGAGGAGGATCAGGCCAACGCACAGGTTGTCGCCCGGGCCGAGCTCGAGGATCCGGAGGCCTTCGACGTTCGGCGTGGATGCCCAGGAACGCATCTTCTCCACCGTGGCGAACGAGTAGTCGACGACGGCCTCGATCTGGTCGTTGCCGTACGGTCGAGGACTTCGATAGCCGCGGACCGAGTAGCGAACCTTGTTCATCGCCAACGCTCCAATCCCGAGAACGGTGAGCTGAAGGTTGGCCCTGATGTCATGCACTGCTGTGGTGGTGTCGCCCATCCGGCCATTGATGGCGCACCGTTTGCAACGCTTGCGCAACACGGCACAATGCGGCCTGATCGGCGACGCGCCAGACCGGGCACATGCTCGCCACTGCAACATGTGCCCGGTCCACGGCCGCCGATTCCGTCAACGACTCCGCCCGTCGTCAACGCCGCCCTATGCACGGTGTCATGGCCCGCGCAACGGGCGCGCAACCATCAGTCGCCGACATCCCACCCCAGTCCGGCGGCCAATGAGACCGCCTCACTCCGACGACCGGAGTCGCCGAAGTTCCGAGCCAGTTCGAGCCGCGCAGCGATCTGCCAGCCACGCACCTCGTGTTGATCAACCAGCTCCAGTGCCGCGGCGAAGTGTGGGCCCGACGGCGCATCCCCGGCGAGAAACCCGAGCGCCATGTCCACAGGTCCGAGGCAGGCGAACCCGCCCCCGACAACGGCGAGCGACGAACGTAGCGGCAGGAGCTGCTGATACATCTCCTTGCTCCGCTCATGACTGTCGCGCAGCACTCTGCTGACGAGCAGCAGTGCAGCGCATCCGGCGAACGACCTGTGCTCGAGGGCTTTGTGCGCAACCTCAGCCGCAGCCGACGCTGCCGCGTCGAACTGTCCGGCATCATACAAGGCGACCGTGAAGGCGGATTCGGCGAGGAATGATCCTTCGATGTCGCCCCGGGCCAACATCATCTGCTCGAGCAATTCAGCGGCGCCTCGTTGCATCCACACCGCCATGAACACCTGAGCGAGCCAAGCCGACCCACTCTCGCGGAGCCCGTACCGAACTCCATGTTCGAACGCCAGGTTCGAAGTGGTCATTCCGTCGTGCATCCGTCCCGCAGAGAACGCGGCAGTCGACTCCATCAGCAGGTTGTGCCATCGAAGGTAGGGGTTCGGAATCTTCGACAGATCGGACTTGACGACGGCGCACAATCGTTCGGACGCCTCCAACCGGGCTGCACCGAGCGAATCGAGGCTTTGAAGGTGCGTGATCCACACCGATCCCTGATCATCCGATGGGTAGAACGATTCGTCCGCCAAGCGATCGCCGTGGCTGCGATGCGGGTACTCGGCCAACCAGCGGGCCAAGCGAAGCGTGTCCTCGCGAACCGGGTCGGGCTCCGCCTGCGCCGCCCGATCCAGCCAGCGCTGCGCCTCGTCGCTCCGCCCGAGCACGGCCAACTGTCGGCCGGTTGCGTGCGCATGATCGAAGCGCCGATTGGCGGAAAGCTCCTCGTGCGGCACGTCGAGCAGGAGGTCCAAACGATTCACGTCACCGGTTGCAACCTCGGCCTCAGGCAAGCCGCTCAACGCAGCATCGAGCGCCAGATCGGTGTCGCTGGACTCCAGCGCCCTGTGGACGGCCTCGACGCGAACTCGGTGACCCTGGAGACCCAATCGGTCGAGTGATCCCGCCCACAGGATCAGTGCTTCGATCGGCAGGGGTGTCTCGCCGAATCGGAGTTGTGCCCGTTGGTAGGCGTTGATTGCCTCGCGCAGCGCGCCGGACGTGACGTGTTCCTGTGCTGAGGCGAGCAGGGAGTGGCCGCTCTCGGACCCGTCGACCAGCGGATAGGCAAGGAACTGGTGCTCGGCTCGTCGGTGTATCGACTCGGCAAGCTCGGCTGCGTCGCGGTTCAGGCGCCAACGATCAGCGTCGGTGGACACCTCCAGAATGGCGTCTCGAATCAATACATGACCGAGCCGGATCTTCGGTTCGTCCGCAGTGGAGAAGGTGGCCAGGCCGGCTGACGCAAGCTGGGAGCATCCGTCGAGGACCTCTCGTTCCGTCGCTTCGGCAAGTCGGACGAGGTCGACCCATCGTGCATCAAGTCCCAGCACGGCGAGGGCCAGCGCAACCCGTTGTGTCTTTGGGTCCAACTGTTCGACGAGCTGTGCAAGCGCCGACCGCCCAGACGTAGTCGGCACGTGGAGGCCTTCGCCCACAGCGCCCTCGATCAGCGGACGGGCCACTGCGGGCAGCCCGCCGCAGAGTTCCGACAGCTCGGAGGTGAATTGCGATCGGATCGCGAGGCGGCTCGTCGGACGAAGCTGGCCAACGAGTTCTTCGAGGTCCGCCCGGTCGAGGCCGCCGAGCTCCAACGTCAGTTCGGCGGCGCCCGCGGCGGCGTCATGCAGGGCCAACCAGTCGGTCGCATGCGGAGGTCTTCCGGCGATCAGAACCTGGAGATCACCGCCGGCGGTTCGAATCAGGAATTCAGCGAGCTCCAGAGAAAGTGAGTCGAACCACTGCGCATCGTCGATGACGACGAGAGGCTTCTGGCGTTCCGCGATGACACTCCGCGCCGCATCCCAGAGTCGCGCTCGAGCGATGAGCGTCTCCTCGGTGTCGGCCTCATCAAGAAAGGCACGAAGGTGCGGTTCGAGAGCGGGAAGCCCTTCCCGCCAGGGCTCGAGCGCCGACCGAGCGGTCTCCCGTCCAGCGATGCGAATCACCTCGATGTCCCGCCCCAGCGCCTTTGTCACCTCGTCGACAAGACGACTCTTTCCGATTCCTGCCCGACCGGTGATCAGCGATGCAGTCCCTGCCCCGCGTTCCGCCCAGTCGACCAGCGACTTGACGGCATCGGCTCTTCCCACGAAGGGGTCATTCGTCTCGCTGGTGGGCGCATTCGTCTGCCTGGTCGCGCTGGCAACTCCGGTCGTACGGAGGATTTCGCGACGTAGACCGGCATCGATCGACGGCACTGCGCCAACGAGTTGCTCTCGAAAGGCAAGCTCGATGCCGGCCAGAAGCGTTCTCGCCCTCGCTCCCTCTCCACCGGCGAGGTGGGCTCGGAGAACGATGGAGGAGAACTCGTCGTCGAAGGGATCGATCACCACGAGCTCGGCGAGCGTGTCCAGGACGGCCGGAACCAGCAGATCGGACCGATGGTCGATGACCTCTTCGACCAACCTGGCTCTGGCCCCGACGGCGCGCTTGATGGCCAACTGCACCAGCGGAGAATGATGCGACTCGCGAAACGGTGCGCCGGTCACCAGACGGAGAAGCTCGCTCTCGTCGAGTGCACCCACATCTGGGCGCGCGAGCAGCGCGTGATGATCGATTGCGTGCTGGGGCAGGGTCACCCGCCAGCGGCCCTGACCGGGAGGCAGTACATCTTCGCCGATTCGCTGTCTGAGCCGCGAGAGATCCATCCGAATCTTCGACTGAGTGGAGGCCGATCGATCGCCGTTGGCCACTTCGTCGAGGATCTGTTCGGTCGTGAGTCCATCGATGCCGCCGGCCACGAGCAGGGCGAGCATGTTGCGCGCCTTTGGCGGCAGTTTGATCTCGGTTCCGTCCGTTGCGATGGCGCGGGTGGAACCAAAGACACGAATCGTTCCGGCAGTCGTCACCAATTCGCCAGCCATCGCGCCCTTCTTCGGCTGCCCAGCTAGGTGGGAAGCGTCTCCGCAAAAATACAGAGTCGGCCTCCGGAGTCGGCAAACCGGAGCGTGAATGGCCCAACCGCATTGGTGTGTTCGACCGACAGGCTGTCGTCGGCGATCGTCGCCACACCGTCAACCTGCCAGTAGACCCGTCCATCGGCTTCATCGGTGATCCGCCAGATCTGATGGCGTTCTCGAACGAGGCGTTCGAGCTGCGTTTGGACGGTTTCGATTGATGGCGCGCTCGCCGACCAGCTCTGCTGGAGGGTCGCTCGAGTGGCGGTTCGCTGGGCCGGTCGCCATTCGCCGGCGCCACCGAGAACGCTGCGAAGCAGGTTCTGTAGCGCCGCCGTGCGCATGCGTCGTGTTCGCATGGCCGGGTCCACGTCGACCGAAATGCGGTCGCCAACGCAGAGGTGGGACTCGGCGAACAGGTGGTGTGCGCCGTCGGGTTCGACCCGCATGATCGGGACTCGTGCATCATCGACCGAAAGCCAACCCTGGTCGCCAAGAGCACCGGGTCGATCGGGTTCGAACCAGGTGCTCTCCAACACGAACCATGTTGGAGCGGCGTGCACCACCACGGACTCGAACGACGTCCGATTCGGCTCTGCGGCCGCCATCCAATTGATTGAGCGAGACATCATCGTGTCCCGCGTTTCCGCCGTGTGCGCTCTGAAATGCGCATGGGTTGGTGCCATGCAGTCCTCCGATGTTCTTCCGCCACCACCGGTCGATCCGTCCTCTGCATCTTCGGCGCGGCGCCGCAACTGATGCGCAACAGGCGTGCGGGGACTGGTCCCGAGGGGAGGAATCCCGAAGGGAGCGATCCCCTCTGCCCAAGCAGTCGAACTTCTGAACGGAATGTCTGCATGAACGCCGCCGTTCGCACGTCAGCGAACTTCATGCATTCGGATCCGCCGTGGCGAGTTCCGCTGGAGATGCCCCATCGGTATCTGCCCGTCGACCGGGTTCAGGCTGGCGACGTTGTCTACACACGACGACCGAAGGGCTACCAGCGGCTGGCGGCGATCGCCGGAGACACGTGGCGACACGTTGGACTCTGCGTGACGATCGCAGGCTTTCCGTGGTTGGTGGAGATGGGTCCGGGCGGATTTCAAGCTCGACCGATGACGACGATCCTCCGGGCATACGACACGGTTGCCGTGCAGCGATTCAAACCCTGCTCGCTCGGTTGCCGGACCGCCTTCGTGAACACCGTGTGTGCACGAATGCAGCGTCCGACGAGCTTCCACACCCGGACGGAACTTGCCGGCATCGGTCTCGCCAGTCTCGGGCGATTGGCCCGATCGGGTTCGATGGCAACTCGTTGGTTGCGTCACCACCTGGTCGCTCGAGACGGGTTCGACGACCGAGCGATCTGTTCGACGCCGATTGTCGATGCCCTCGCTTCGCTGTGTCCCGGGCACGACGTGGTTCTGGACGTCACCTCGGCAAAAGGGTCGAGTCCTCGGCTCGACGATCGTTCGCTGTCGCAGTTGGCAATGCCTGACGACGTCTGGCGGGCCTTGCAGCCAACGACGGAGCCGTTCTGGATCAAGAAGGACGAGGTCGTCCCTGCTGCTTGGACGACCGGTGAGCCGCAAACGAGAGAGGAGGTGCCACAGATGCAGTTGGGAACCTGAGTTGAAGGTGGGGGCGCCCGCTGGTGGGCGCCCCGTTCACCGCGTCATCGATCGAAGGCGTCCAGGAGCTCGAGATCGGCCCGGGTGATGATCCCAGTGGTGAGGACGTGGTTGATGAGTCGCTCTCGTCGGTTCGACGCCAGCGCGCCGCTGTCGCCCTTGAGTCCGGCGACACCGAGTCGGTGGAACTTCCCGCAGAGATTGTCGAGCTTTCGGTTGAACTTGGTGGTCGACCAACCGAGTCGCTGAGCGACCACGCGGTTTGCCGGGATGGCCGAGTTGGGAGCACCCCGGTCGCGGAGGCGAAGTTCCGAGAGTGTCACCAGCAGGAGCCGCTGTTCGTCGTTGAGCGAAACCTCGGCGGAGCGGATGGTGGGCGGACCCTCGTTTGGCTCGGCAACCTCATCGAACCATGGGCTGTCCGGCATGACGAGGTTGAGTTCGTACACACTCGGGCCCGCCTGAAACCGCACGACGGATTGCTGGAAGGGCACCGGTGTCGAGGTACCGGGTGCGACCGTCAGGCGACTGGGCGAAGCGTCATCGCAAACCTCGAGCGCAATGGCGGTGCCGGTATTGGAGACCCACCAGTCGCCGTTGCGTTGACGGAACACACCAACCCGACGATGGAGGTACGGGTTGGTGTCGATCTCGAGGTCAGCGTCGCGGCCGAAGGTGAGCGACTCGTGGTGTTTCAGGACCCTCGTCGAACCGGCGAACTCGATCATCAGTGCATTCATCTGCGACATCCCCCAAAATTTCAATCAGTCTGGTTGCTCGACCTCACCCAATGCGAACGTACGACTCCCCTCGCAACGGATGCGCAACAACTCGTATCGGGGACTGTGCTGAGAGATCGCTGATTTCGCAAGGATGAGCCCGATCCCCGGATTCATGAACGAAAGACGGATGTACCGGGGACTTGCGTTTGCAATCAAATCGACCCGAATCACCGGCCATGATTCCAAAAGATCACTTCCGGATTCGAGCTTCATTTCCATGACACCGTTGCACTACGCTCCGCCCCGAATCAAAGGGGGCGACAATGGTTCACATTCAAGGATTCGATCAGCTCGAGCTGATCGGTGTCGGTGCGAATGCGCGGGTCTATGCCGGCCGGGACATCGATCACGACCGACCGGTCGCAATCAAATTGATCCAACCCGGCACGGATCTCGAAGCCATCCAACGACGCTTCAACCGAGAGCGTAAGGCGCTCGGACGCCTCTCCCAGGTCACGAACGTGGTGACCATCTACCACAGCGGAATCACGAGCGATGGCGAGCCATTCCTGGTGATGCCTCGGTTGGAGTCTTCGCTTCAAGACATGGTCGAGTCCGGCGGAGTCTCGTGGCGGAATGCTTGTCAGATGATGCGAGGTGTGGCAACGGCGATCGAGCGCGCACATGGGATGGGGATTCTCCATCTCGATCTCAAGCCGGCGAACATCCTCATGGATGTCGATCGACAGCCACAGGTCGCCGATTTCGGCATCGCGGAGTTCGTTGGGTCCACAGCATCGAAGTCGGGGGCGCTCTTGACCCCCGACTACTCGGCGCCGGAGCGATTCGAGGATGCGACGCCGGATGAGTCGATGGACGTGTACGCACTCGGTGGCTGCTTGTTCGCGCTCATCGCCGGCCATCCGCCGTTCTCCGATGCCACGACCACCGGACCTGCCGCCGTCATGCGCAGGGTGATGAACGACCCCGTGCCGATCGACCTCCTGCCAGCCGACGTGCCCGACGCGGTCGTCTCATTGATCACGCGATCGCTGGAGAAGGACGCTCGGGATCGGCCGGCGAACGCCGCCGAGTTCGCCGGTGCGCTCGATGCCGCGCTCGGCGTGCACCTCGGTGAGCCTGCCCAGTCCAGCCGATCAGCTGACACGATCCCATTCGACGTGACCGACGTCGAACGGCCTTCCCGGCGCGTTCGCACCCCGGTCGTGGCCTTGATCGCAGCGTGCGTTGTTGGGTTGGCCGCTGTTGCCGTACTTTCCAATGATCCGGACGATGACCGCGTGGATGTGGACGTCGCTGGGGAAACCGAGAGCCAGACCACGACGACTTCGGACACACCCGAAACCTCGGTGGAGCCCGCCGTGACTCGTTCCCGAACGCTGACGATCAACGAAGGTGTGCAGGAGTACATCGAGACGACCCTCCTTGGATCGGGCGGTTCCCGTGTCGAGGTCGTCGACGGAGATCCCAGGGGTGAGGTCAAAACGAACGGCGAATACATCCATGTTCGAGAGAGTGATGCCGCCTACACGTTCAGTTTCGTGGTCCACGAGTTCGGTCCGACCGGCGCGCTGCTCGCCGAATGGAACATTCGGGTCACCGTCGCCGCCAAGCTCGACCACGTTCAGGACGAGTGCCCTGCGCTCGAGATTCAGAATCTTGCCGCTGAGGTCGAGTCCGCTGCGGTCGTCGTCGTCACTTGGGCCACGAACACTCCGGCCACGGAACTGGTCCGCTCGCAGGCGGAGGGTGCGACGCCTCGATTCTCGAACCCGAGCGGCAACTTCTATGAGGACTTCACGCATCGACTCGGGGATCTGGCGTGGTCGGGTGTGGAGCCGCTGAGTGCGAGTACCAGCTACGACTTCTGGGTGACGCTCACCAGTCAGTGCGATCCCACCGACAGCATCACCGAGACCATCTCGTTCGTCACCGCTGCTGAATGAGCGGTCCTACACCGGAGCCCAGCGACGGTCAGCGCTGGTAGTTCGGGTGCCAGACCCAAACGCCGCCGTAGTCCAGGCAGTTCGAGATGTTCACGGTGACTCGCTCACCGTTGGCCACTGCAGTGATGGCACGAAGTGAGACCCCGGAGTTGGACGCACCGTTGTGGTTGCCCTCGGTCCACGAGCCGGACCGGCCGAAGGATCGGTCGCTGTTCACCCCGTCTCGGTTGATGGTGAGGACGTAGTCCTCCACACCAGCGTCGACGTTCCATGTCCAGGTCTCGGACCACGACGCCCAGTTGTTGTTCGCTGCGTTGGAGACGAAGTCGTGAAGCCGACAGGTGATGCCGCTTGGGGCTGGTGGAGCGCCGGCGCCCGGTTTGGTGCCGCCATGATCCTCGCAATCACCGGTCACCGTGGTGGTCTTGTCGATGCCTTGGTACCGGGCAGTGACCGACCGGAGAAACCCGTCGGCCGTGTTGTGGTTGCCGTTCTTTCCGATCTCGCGGCTCGTGCCATCGGCGTAACCGACGATGTAGACGTCGACGCGTTCGAACACGGACCAGGTCCAGGTCACGTTGGTCTGATCGATGTAGGCGCACCGCACCTGCTGCGGCGCCGAGTCTGGCCCCTGATTGCCGGTTGCAGCTTCGATGACCTGCACGCTTCGGGTGGCTTGGTCACTGACTCCACCGCTGCTGGCGGTGAGCGTGATCGTGTAGTTGCCAGGGTTTGACCACGTGTGTCCCTGTGGAACCTGGGCGGT
>JAHDDJ010000046.1:0-1807 GCA_020629385.1 Erythrobacter sp. | reverse complement strand
GTCCATCGATGCTGCGGCAGGCGGGCTGTCGAGGTCGAGCCGTCGCCGAAATCCCAACGGTACGCGGTGGCATCCGTGGAACAGTTGGTGAACGTCACGGTCTGCCCAGCTTCCGGATTGGAAGGTGAGAACGAGAAGCACGCCACCGGGTCTGGATCATCCGGTGGTTCGGGTTCGTCCGACGGCGAAGTGCCACCGGGATTCTCTTCGGGAGGCGTGGCCTCCTCGGGGTCTGCCCCTTCAGTCGGCTCTGATTCAGGGATGGGGATGCCTGGTGTGCCTGGTTCCGGGTTGATGGTGATGACCGGTGGGTCGGCGACCGTGTCGGACTCGCCGGCGTCGGTCAGAGGTGGCGTCGATGGGTCAGTGCTCGGAGAGTCCTCCTCCGTCGACGGTGCCGGCGATGTCGAGTCGTTCACCGAGGGAGTGGTTGGTTCCGCGACCGGCGCATCCGCTGATCCGTTGGTGTTGCCAGTGTCGATGCCGCCGTCGGAGTCGGGGGTCGACGCGCCGTCGACTGGCTGACTCGCAGGCTCGTCGGATTCGGCCGCATCGGCTGGAACTTCGTTGGTGCCTGCAACCTCGACCTCTGGCTCGCTCGCAAACGCCACCTGCAGGGCGCCGGCTGTGGCGATGCACACGAGCGCAGCTGCAACCAGTGCGTACCGACGACGGCTCGAGCTGGGGGCAGGTGGTGGGGTAACCGGCGCATGGAGCGCGGCATGCCGGAAGGGAACCGCAATCGTGACATCGGCCGTGTCGCCTGGCGGAAGTGTTCGTCGGAGACGGGCTGCAAATTCACCAGCGCTGGCTGGGCGGCTGTCTGGATCCTTCGACATTGCGTCTGCCACCAGTTCGGCGATGCCCGGCGGCGTGCCGTCGATCTCGATGGTCGGTGGCTGCTCGTTCAGAACGCGATGCATGACGTTCGGGTACTCGTCGTTCTCACCCGTGAGGAATGGCGACTGCCCAGTGATGAGTGCCGCCAGCGTCGCTCCGAGCCCGTAGACGTCGCTCCGTTCCGTCGCATCCTGGCTCGTGAATCGTTCGGGCGGCATGAACGACGGAGTCCCCAACGCGGTCGATGAGCGCAGCGACGAGGAACTCATCATCTTGGCGATGCCGAAGTCCGACACGTGAGGAGCGCCACGCTCGTCAACGAGAATGTTGCCGGGCTTCAGGTCTCGATGAAGGACGTCGTTGCGGTGCGCATTCTCGACCGTGTCTGCCACGTCGGCCATGAGCCTTGCGGCAGTACTCCAGTCGAGCGGGCCCGTTTCATCGATTCGATCCTGAAGCGAACATGCCATGAGTGGCATCAGAAAGTACGGCTCGTTTCTGTCCGTGATGCCAGAGGCGAGAATCGGTACGACTCCATGATCGTCGGCGAGTCTGGCGAGCGTCTCCTGTTCGCGAAGAAAACGACGCCGTTCCTTTTCGATGTCGGCGCTGACTCGGAGCAGCTTCACCGCCACCGGCTGACCGGTGGAGATCTGCGTCGCCGCGAACACATTCGCCGAACCACCGACGCCGAGATGGTTGGCGGGTCCGAGATCGGGGATGCCAAGGTCCACACCAGTCGCTTCGTCTGCCATCGCTCCCCCAACTCGATCCGGTGCTCGCAGACGAACTTACGGACGATGGTCCTGTCCGAAAATGGAGAGGAGTCCCCGGTCCGCCAAAGCCGCTGCGACACGCGGACACTCTCCCAAGTGGTGCGCAACGCCGGCGCAACGTGCGCCTCAGGCGGCGGTCAGGATGTCGTCGGCGAGTTGTTGGCCGCTGAGTTCGGCGATCGCGGTCATGA
>JAHDDJ010000418.1 GCA_020629385.1 Erythrobacter sp. | reverse complement strand
ACCAGCGATATGCTGCCCGAAGGTGCTCGCGTTGAGGGCACATGGGTTGCCGGACAGCGCTTTGGCGCTGGCGGCCGGGTGACCGGCACTGCATTCGGCTGGGGCGGAGCTGCCGGAACCGCCGCATTCGCCGACATCAAAAGCGGCCTGCGCGCGGCCCTGTTCACGCAATATATGCCGTCAGAAACCTACTCCATACAGCAGGACTTCCCCAAACTGGTCTTGGCTGATCTTGCCGCAATGCAGGGATCATAAGCGCGATGGGGGCGCATAGAGACTTAGGGAAACCACTCGCATTCACCGGATCGCGGCTTGACCGGGCGGATAATGTCCGCGCCGATCCGGATCAGCTCGCCGGAATGATGAACTGGCGTGCGCGCCTGCTAAAAATGGACGGGTTAATGCCGCAGCTTTCCGATACGGGAGAGCTGGAATGGGGCACGTTGGCTGATGCGGCAGAGGATGCGGAACTGGTGTTTCTCGGGCTCGATACCGAAGATCATGGGGGCAAGCCTTGCTTCGCTGCCGTTCCGGCACAAGGCGATGCCAGCCCGCGGATGGCCAACCCCAATTTGTGGGCCGTCATGGCAACACTGAGTGCTGACGATCTCGCGATCTATGGGGGTGCACGCAGCATTACCGACTGGCATGCACGGCACCGCTTCTGCGCGGCCTGCGGAGGCCCGACCCAGATCGCCAAAGGCGGCTGGCAGCGCAATTGCACATCCTGCCAGACTCAGCATTTCCCGCGCACCGATCCGGTCACGATCATGCTGGTCGAATATGATGGAAAGCTGCTGCTGGGACGCGGCCTTGGCTGGCCGGAGCGGGCCTATTCCGCGCTCGCAGGATTTGTCGAACCGGGCGAAAGCATCGAAGAAGCCGTGGCCCGCGAAGTGCTGGAGGAATCGGGCATTGTCGCGAAGGAGGTGCACTATATCGCTAGCCAGCCATGGCCATTCCCCTCGCAATTGATGATGGGCTGCTATGCCATCGCGGAGAATGACGCGATCACGCTCGACACCACCGAACTGGCCGATGCCCGCTGGTTTACGCGCGGCGAGGTGCGCGCCGCGATGAATGGCGATGCCGACGCACCGATCAACACCCCGCCAAAACAGGCCATCGCGCATCATCTGCTGCAATGGTGGCTGGATAAGGATAGCTGATATGACCGACACTGCACCGCGCAAAATGACGCTCGATATCTATTCCGATGTCATGTGCCCGTGGTGCATCATCGGCTATGGCCAATTGCAGAAGGCGCTGGCCGAGCTGACGGGAGAGATCGAGGCGGAAATCCGCTGGCGTCCGTTCGAGCTTAACCCCGATATGCCTGCCGAGGGCGAAGATCAGGCTGCCCATATCCAGCGCAAATATAACCGCACCGCCGAACAGACGCAGGCCGTACGCGGCCAGATGCGCAGCGTGGCGGAACAGGCCGGTGTCTCGCTGGAATATGAAGGTGAGGGCGAAGCACCACCGGCGATGATGTGGAACACGTTCGACGCGCATAAATTGCTGGCCTGGGCGCTTCACGCATACGGGCCGGAAGACCAGAATGTGCTCAAGCTTGCTCTGTTCAAAGCCCATTTCAACGACCGCCGGAAGATTGGCGAACGCTCCGTGCTGCTCGATATTGTTGACGAGAACGGATTTGATCGTGAGGCCGCCGAAGAGGTTCTCGACAATCCACAAATGGCCGAACATATCCGCGCCGAGCAGGCGCAGGCGTTTGACCTTAACATCACCGGCGTTCCGGCGATGATTGTCGAGGGCAAAATGCTGATCCCCGGCGCGCAGGCTCC
>JAHDDJ010000417.1 GCA_020629385.1 Erythrobacter sp. | reverse complement strand
CGCGATACCCTATACCCATGTAGATGCCTTTGCCGACCGTCCTTTCACAGGAAATCAGGCAGCGGTGATGCCTCTGGAAAGCTGGCTTGCGGATGAGGTGCTTCAAGCGATTGGCGAGGAAAACAATTTCGCAGAAACCGCCTTTGTCGTACCCGATGAAACCGGCGAGGCGGATTACGAATTGCGCTGGTTCACGCCAACCTCGGAAGTCGCCATGTGCGGCCATGCGACGCTTGCCAGCGGCCATGTACTGCTCGCCCGTGACGGCGGTGACAGGGTGACGTTCCGCACGCGCAAGGCAGGAATTCTGGAAGTGCGTCGGTCCGACGCTGGCTATGAGCTGTCGCTACCGGTGACTTTGGTCGAGCCTCGCGATGATTCTGCCTTGCTGGCTGCTTTGCAGGTGCAGGGTCAGGTGTTTCATTCCGTTGCGGGCGCGGAGCAGACAGCTGTCATCCTGCTCGAAGATGAGGCTGCCCTGCGCGCAGTCGATGTCGATATGCGGGCGCTCGGCGCGATTGACCTTATGGCGATCTGCACAGCGCCCGGTGACAATCATGACGTGGTCAGCCGGGTTTTCGTGCCCGCATGGGGTGTCGATGAAGACAGCGTTACAGGCTCGGCCCATGCCGCGCTGACACCGTTCTGGGCAGAGCGGCTGGGGCGCAAGAGCTTCTCTGCGCATCAGGCTTCGCAGCGCGGCGGTGATCTGGCTTGCCGCCTCGAAGGCGAAGGCGCTGAGGCACGCGCCTGGTTGGGCGGGCAATGCGTTACTGTGGTCGAAGGTACTTTCTACGTTTCGGGATAGAGTTCGACCACATCCAGCAATTGCTGGAGCATCGCCTTGCGTTGCTCGGTATCCGAATGACCCAGACGTACTACCGTCAGTTTCTGCTCCGGAGAGACAAGAATATACTGTCCCATATGGCCGATTGCGGCGAACATCGTGTCGGGGCCGCGATCCGGCGTCGCCTCGTCGCGGTCAATACCGGAATCCCGGTTGAGCCAGGTCTGCCCGCCATAGAACTCCGAACGCGGGCTGGGCGTGGTCATGAACTCGATCCACCGGCGCGGCACCAGCTGCGAGCCGCGATAGGAACCCTTGTTGCGGAGAAATTCGCCAAACTTGGCCCAATCTCTCGCCGTGGCGTGCATCAAACTGCCGCCAATCAGCGTGCCATTGGCGTCATATTCGGGCACCATCGAGTCCATCCCCAGCGGGTTGAATAGCCGGGTTTGCAGATAGTCATCGACCGCCTTGCGCCTGACATCCGGATCAGCGCTGTCGGTCAGCACCCTCGCGGCGATATCGGCGAGGATCACGGTTGTGTTGCTCGAATATTCGAACTTCGCGCCGGGTTCTGCCTCCAGCGTTTCCGCCGTTGCCCAGTCGGCCATATCGTCGCGCCCGTCCATGAACAGCATGCGGACTTCGGAGGATTCGTAAGGCACAGGTCCCGCCTCGGTATGTGTTAGCCCGGCGCGCATCTGGAGCAATTGCCGCAACGTGATTTCGGCGCGTGCATCGCCCGGCCGGTTCCAGCGCGGCTCTGGAACTGACTCGTCGAGCCGGAGACGCCCGTCCGAAACCAGCATCCCTATCATCACCGCCGTAACCGTCTTGGCCATCGACCAGCTGACAAAGCGCGTGTCCTGGTCATAGCCGGGGCCATAACGCTCTGCCGCAATGGTTCCGCCATGCATCACCAGCAGAGCACGCGTGTCGCCCAAGCCTTCCGTGGAAAAGAGATCGTCGATCTGGCGGGCCAGCTGGTCCTTCGGCGCGCCAGCATCTTCTGCCACTACAGCCAA
>JAHDDJ010000045.1 GCA_020629385.1 Erythrobacter sp. | reverse complement strand
CGCGGACAGAAGTTGAAGCCGACAAGCATCACTTCACCGAGATATTCGTCAGTTCCGGCTGTTGCAGGCGCGGCAGTTGTCATCAACGCAGCGGGTGCTGCGGCGATCGTTGCAAGTTTGATAAGATTTTTCATTTTTTGATACCCCTCTGTTGTTGGTTTGCTCTTATGTTATTCGGGGCGACCGCAGACAGACCTACCTGATCGCGGCGTGATGGCAAGTGTTTGGGAAATTTTGTCCGATTCATACAAAATCGGGGTCCATTGATCTGGTCTGGAAAGCGCAGAAATCAGGCGTTTGAGGACAAAACTTGCCCAACTTTTTCAGCGATTTGCTGCACGCTGAATGGCTTCGGTATGAAGTGCATCCGGTCGATATCGATTTCCTTGCGCAATTGCTCTTCGGCATAGCCGGACATGAACAGGATCGGCATTTCCGGATGAATTTTGCGCAAGGCCTTGACCATTTTGGGGCCGTCCATTCCCGGCATGACTACATCGGACACAACCATATCGAACGGCCCGTCATTGGCGATGGCCGCTAGCCCTTCTTCGCCGTCTGACGCAGTCACAATTTGATAGCCCGCCCGCGTAAGCGCCCGTTCGCCAACTGCCCGGACCATATCTTCGTCTTCAACCAGCAGAATACGGCCGCCGCCGGACCAATCGCTTGCTGCTGTTTCTGCTTTTTCCTCAGCGCGAGCAGGCAATTCCCCGCGATGGACAGGCAGATAAACCGTAAAGCGTGCGCCTTCGGGCTTACCGTCGCGGCCGGTCACATTGTCCGCGAAGATGAATCCGCCCGACTGTTTGACGATGCCGTAAACCGTCGACAGCCCGAGGCCGGTCCCTTTACCCTGTTCTTTGGTGGTGAAGAACGGTTCGAATATCTTGCCGAGCATCTCGGCAGGAATACCGCCGCCTGTGTCCTGCACGGTCAAAACGGTGTAATCTGCAACCGGGATAATTTCGGATTCCAGCCGCTGGATATCGCCCGCCGACACGCGCCGTGTGGCCATTGTCAGCTTGCCTGTGCCATCTCCGCGAGAATGGATCGCATCGCGCGCATTCACTGCCAGATTGACGATTACCTGCTCCAATTGCTGCGGATCGGCGCGCACGGGGCCAAGATCACGGTCATGGCGCACGTTGAACGTGATCTTCTCGCCCATCAGCCGTTTTAGCAGCTGGCTGACTTCGCTCACGACATCGGGCAATTGCAGCACTTCGGGCCGCAAGGTCTGCTGGCGGGAGAATGCAAGCAATTGCCGCGTCAGGCTGGCAGCACGGTTGGAGTTGGCGCGGATCTGCTGGATATCGTCATAATCGCTGTCACCCGGCGTATGGCGCAGCAACATCAAGTCACAGTACCCGATGATCGCGGTCAACACATTGTTGAAGTCATGCGCAACGCCGCCAGCGAGCTGCCCGACAGCCTGCATCTTGGTCGCCTGCGCAACCTGCCGCTTGAGCTTGGTCTCCTCGCTGGAATCGGTGAGGCTGAGCAGCACCGCAGCCTCACCCAGTCCGCGCACACCAGCCAAACCGAGAGACACCGGCTCATCCGGCTGCGAGCGGATACGGATAGCCATATCGCCGCTGCTCGCTGGACCTTTGCCGAAGCGGCGCACAGCGTCAGCCAGCGCGCCCTTGTCTTCCTTCACCACCAGATCGGACGGATATTGCGGCAGTCCGCCCTCTTCGCGGTCGATCGCACGCAGGAATGCGGGGTTCGCAAACAGGAAGCGGCCATCGCGGTCGGTCATCGCCAAGCCCAAAGGCAAAGCGCCCAGTAGCGCCTCCAATTGCGGCGTAGCGGCGTTACTCGCGCTTTCATCGGCACCGCCGATCCCAATCCCGCCTTCCAGAAGCAGCATCAGCGCATTGCCTGACGGCCCATGCAGATCGAGAGGCACCTGCACCAGCGTCTGCGCCGGTCCCTTGCGACCCTCGCGGGCAAAATAAATGCGGTCGCGATCATCGCTTCGCAATTGTTTGACGAATTCCTGCCCGACGAGTTTGGCGGTCGGGTCGCCGGATGCACGTTCGGCAAAGCCCTTGCCCACGGTGCGGATGATACCGTCACCATCGACCAGAGCCGTCTCGATTCCGGCATGCGACAAAAGATCACCGAATGCCCCACCAATACGATCCGCAATGGCAGAGGATTGATCCAGTTCTTCCGCTGCCGTGAAACGCCAGATCAGGTAATCATCGCCTCGACCGGCACGCTCGGCTTCGGCACGCCAGATACGCTCAGATCCCTGCAGATCAGTGGCCGATGCTTGTCCGTCGCGCCACGCCTCGCGGGTAGCTCTGGTCAGAGCTTCCAACCCCTGCCGATCCAATGCGAGATTGGGCGGTGCCACATCGGCCCCGAACCATTCGCGATAGGTCCGATTGGCGCAGGTCAGCCGGTTGGCGCGATCGGTAATCGCAACGCCCACACCATTCTGCTCGATAGCCGCGACTGTTACCGACCAATCCGGTGCAGCAAGCTCGTCAGTCGGGCCATCTGCCGACAGGCGGGCGACAGCAAAAATGCAACCCGCCAGCACGACGATTCCCGCCAGAAATACCGTTGTCAGAATAATTTCGCCGGATAGCCACCAGACAAGGGCACCGCTGGCCAAAAAGGCCGCGCAAAGCCCCGCCAGCAACGCCGGGTGTACCTGCTTCAAAAACGGAACGCCGCCCTGCAACTTCACCGCCCCCTCAGCGTTGCTCATTGCTTGGACGCTCCCAAGCGCTCATCGAGACGCGCTTCGAGCTGTTTCAAGCGTTTGGTCCGCCGCTTGGCGACCATAAAGCGCCATACAAAGCTGGCGAGCAGATAGCCAATCGATGCCCCGACAATTGCGAGGACCACAAAACCGAATACAGTTTCCAGCACAGTAATGCCGACGCCTTCGAACATTTCGAAAAACCACGACCAGCGCCCGCTGGTCATTTCCTCGGTCGCAGCCCCGCCCGTGCCCGCTTTTTCCAGCTTCAGGATGAAATCACCGACACGGTTGGCGACAACCGCCCAGAACGGGAATGTGAACGGATTGGTGATGAAGGTCACCAAAGCCGACAGCGGGACATTGGCGCGTGCCGGCAAGGCCAGAAAGGCTGCCAGAAAAATCTGCCCGACAGGAATGATGAACCCGGCGAAGATGCCCAGCGCCACACCGCGCGGAACCGACCGGCGGGTAAAGCGCCACAATTCCGGTGCCAGAAATCGGTGCGCAATCGGGGCCAGATATTTGTTGCGCGCCATTTCCTCACGCGTCGGCGTGTATTTACGGATCAAATCCGAGAGGAAAGTCTTTGAGCGCAAATTCGTCATGACAATGCCGGTCCCTTGCGCGCCGGATGGCAAAATCGCAACCCTGTTGGCGCGCAGAGGCACTGTATTTTGGACGAGCCGGTCATAGTCATCGATATGGGTAGCATCGCTGCGATAGCCAGAGGGTTAACGCGCGACCAGTGATCAGCCCTTTTCGCGGAGCAGGCGCTGCTTGTCCCGTTTCCAGTCGCGATCCTTGATATATTCGCGCTTGTCCTGTGCCTTGCGCCCCTTGGCCAGACCCAGTTCCACCTTGGCGCGGCCGGTCTTGTTGAAATAGATCGACATCGGCACCAGTGTCATACCCTTGCGCTCAACAGCGCCCATCATCTTGTTGATCTCGCGCTGGTTGAGCAGCAGTTTGCGCGGACGCTTGGGCTCGTGATTGAGGCGGTTGCCGTGGCTGTATTCGGGAATATTGGCGTTGATCAGCCACACTTCCCCGTCCTTCGCCTCGGCATAGCTTTCGGCAATCGTTGCCTGTCCGGCGCGCAAGGCTTTCACCTCGGTACCCTGCAACATCAGCCCCGCTTCGAACTTGTCCTCGATCGCATAGTCAAACCGCGCGCGCCGGTTTTCGGCGACGACGTTCTGCTTGTCGAAAGTTTCGGGTTTGGGGCGTGCCATAATGCGCGGCATGTAGGGATGAAAACTGCGCCAGGAAAGAGGAGATGCGTTAATGCCTTGCCAAAACCGGCGAGTGAAAGGATGTTTGCGCAAAATCCTTGGGAGGGGCTTATCACTTTTAGCATTAGCCGCAGAGCCACGCTCGCCGGAATGGCCGCTGCTCCGCTGATCGCAGCAACCGGACCGGTAGTTGCCAATCGCAAACCCGTAACGGTTTTTCAGGCCCGCCAGATAGTCACGATGGAGCGGGCGTTGCCTTCGGCTCGGTTTATGGCCGTTTCCGATGGCATGGTTTTGGGTGTAGCGGACACGCTGGACGACCTTGCCGCATGGACTCAGGGCCGCGAAACACGCGTCGACACCCGGTTTGCCGACCAAATCCTATTTCCCGGTCTGATCGACCCGC
Source organism: Erythrobacter sp. (assembly GCA_020629385.1). Taxonomy (GTDB): domain Bacteria; phylum Pseudomonadota; class Alphaproteobacteria; order Sphingomonadales; family Sphingomonadaceae; genus Pontixanthobacter. Next base: position 7,078 of record JAHDDJ010000045.1, on the reverse strand, counting down.
ATATCCACCCGATGCAATCGGCGGTGATGCTGAACATACCGTTTCTCGCTCCGGATGATTGGAAGTTACCGCGTGGCAATTACCCCGGAGTAACAGGCAAGGCCGAATATCGTTCACGGCTTAAAGCCATGATCGCGGGGCAATCCGGAGAAATCGTGGTCATCTGGGGACATCACGAATTGTTCCACGGGCCGATGAACCGCACAGTGCTCGACGAAATCGAACCTGATCGTCCGGTTGTGGTTTGGCAGCGCAGTTTCCACGACGTTTTCGCGAACACTGCCGCGCTCAAATGGATGGAGCTGGACAACGCGGAAGCATTCGACGGCGCAGTTTCCGCAGCGAATGCCCAGCCCGAACATGCCAGTTTCGAAAACGGCATCTTTTCCGAGACGGCGCTCCAGATCGCAATCGGCAAGCTAAGGCCTGTGATCCTTGCACCTAGCAAACTGCAGAGCGGCTTTGCCGACTTGCAGACCATGATGCATGCGCGCGGGGTCACCACCACTGCCGATCTCGCCACAGGCATCTTTGCAGGCTTCGATATTGAAGCCGGTCTGATCGGCAACGCTTTTGGAAGACCGGAAAGCAAGGCACGGATTTCGCTGATGCCGATTGCCAGCGAGCTTGACCGGCGGGACAATTTCGATGCCGCCAAATGGTACGCACAAACGCACGGCGGCTTCACGAATGACAAGGTGCGCCTGGACAAGCGCGTAAAACTATTCGCCGACGGGGCATTTTTTGCGCAGAATATGCGGATGGGCGCGCCCGGCTACACGGACGGCCATATCGGAAAGTGGCTGACAGAGCCTGATGCGCTCGTCGAACAGCTTGAACGCTACTGGAAGGCCGGTTTTGCGTTGCACGTCCATGTTAACGGCGATGAAGGTGCCGCAGTACTTCTGGATGCTCTGGCGCGCTTGCCGCATCGGCTTGCCCAAACGATCACTCTGGAACATCTCGGCTATTGTACCGAGGCCCAGATCGTGAAGATTGCCGAACTTGGTCTGATGGTTTCAGCGCAGCCCAACTATATCCGTGTTTTGGGAGAGGCCTATTCGAAAACCGGCCTCGGGCCAGACAGAGCATCGCTTATGAACCGGCTGGGCTCGCTGGAACGCAACGGGATACCTCTGGGCCTACACAGCGATTTCAACATGGCGCCAATTGATCCGTTCTATCTCGCATGGATCGCGCAAACACGCGAAGGCATAGACGGCAAGCGTCGTGCGCCGGAAGAACAACTCTCCCGCGAGAAAGCGCTGCGCGCGATTACAATTGAGGCTGCGCAAGTCGTAGGCATGAACGATGTGGTAGGTTCACTGTCGTCCGGCAAAAAAGCCGACTTTATCGCGCTCGACAGAAATCCGTTCGAAGTGGAGACCGGCGCGCTGAAAGATATGCCAATCAACGCAACGATATTCGAAGGTGAAGTTTAACGCCGGATTCAGACGAGACCCGCATGCTCCAGCGCGGCATCCACAGCCTGTCGGGCATGATCACTACATGACACAATCGGAAGACGAACTTCATCGGTCAGCCAGTCCTGAGTGCGGCTGAGCGCATATTTCACCGGAGCAGGCGAACTGTCTTCAAACATCGCGTAATGCAGCGGATAGAGCAGATCATTCAGGCGCCGCGCCTCGACCAGATCATTGTCGGCGCAGGCTTGCTGGAACTGCGCGCATAGTTCCGGTGCGACATTGGCGGTGACGGAGATGCAGCCCTTCCCGCCCGCGGCGTTGAACGGCAGCGCCAGCTCGTCATTGCCCGATAGCTGGCAGAAATCGCGGCCGATGCCCATGCGGTGGTCGGCGACGCGGGACAGATCCTCGCTCGCATCCTTGATCGCAATGATCTGGTCGGGATATTTATTGGCCAGTTCGATGGTTGTTTCCGGCGCAATATCGGTCACGGTCCGGCCGGGAACATTGTAGAGCACAATCGGCAGGTCGCAGTTTTCGGCTAAGTGGCTGAAATGGGCGACCAGACCTGCTTGCGAAGGCTTGTTGTAATACGGGGCAACGCACAGCGCCGCCGCAGCCCCCGCCTTCTTGGAAAAGTTCATATGCAGCAGCGCATTTTGCGTGTCGTTACTGCCGCAACCCGCAATCACCGGCACGCGCCCTGCTGCCTGTTCGATGCAGACTTCGATCACGCGGTGATGTTCTGCATTGGACAAGGTCGAGGCTTCACCCGTGGTCCCGCACGGCACCAGCGCTTTGCTGCCAGCTTCGATTTGCCAGTCCACCAGACGGCGGAATGCGGCCTCGTCAAACGATCCGTCGCGAAAAGGAGTCACCAGAGCGGGAATTGAGCCCGAGAACATTTGCGTAATCCTTGCTTTAGCCCCATGAGAATCGGCAACAATTCTCAACGCACAGGCGTTTCATTCAGCGCCTGATAAGGAGCCGCCCCCCACTATGTCCAGCATGGACCGCAAACCCCTCCCCCTTCTCGCTCTTTTTGCCATTCCGGCCATTACCCTTTCCACACCCGCTTGCGGACAGGCACCCGCCCCGCAGGAATGGGATCAGGCACGTCAACAAATGGTCGCCAGCTCTCCTACGCGTATGGCGCAGGTGATTGATCGCTGGCAGTTCCTCACCGGCAATGACCGCATGGGGTTCGACGATTATGCCGGTTTCATTCTCGCGAATCCCGGTTTTCCGCGTGAAAGCCTGCTGCAAACCCGCGCCGAGAATGCTCTGGATAACGAGCCTGTGGGCGCGGAACGACTGGTCGCGTTTTTCGACCGGTTCCCGCCACTGACCAATTCGGCGAAAGCACGCTACGCGCTCGCTCTAAACAGCGTAAACCGGCCCGAGGCTTTACAGGTCGCTCGTGAAGCATGGCGTGGTGGTAGCATGAGCGGACCATCGACTGCGTACATGGAAGGCCTGTTCGGATCGCTGTTCACACAGGCCGATCACGATGCACGCATGGATGCGCTTTTGTGGCAAGGTGACGAAGAAGCAGCGCGGCGCCAGATTGCCAAGGTCACACCGGGTAAGCGGCCTCTGTTTATGGCGCGCATGGCCTATATTCAGGACCAGTCGCCTACAGCCGCGGGTCTGGATATTCCCAGCACGGCATCGCGCGACGCTGGTTATCTCTACAACCAGACACGCTATCTGCGCAAAACGCGTCAGGGCAGCACGGCGGTGAATATTCTGGCCAACCGTCCGGCATTTGATGACACCCCATTCGATGCGGAATCTTTCCTCACCGAAATGCTGCGGCTCGCCCGGACCGGCAATGCCCGTCAGGCGCTGCAAATTGCAGCCAAGGCTGACGATCTGTTCGAAGCGAATGTCGATATTCGCACGAAGAGCTATCGCATCCGTGATGACTATACATCGCTAATGTGGCTCGGCGGGACAGAGGCGCTGTGGAAACTGGGTGATGGCGCCTCGGCTGCACCTTTGTTCTATCGTTACGGCGCAGCAGCGCAAACTCCCCAGACACGGTCCAAAGGGTTCTATTGGGCCGGAAAGGCCGCACAACGGGCTGGCGATATTGCCGGCGCAAATCGTTATTACGAAATGGCGGCTGCCTATCCTGATCGTTTTTACGGTATGTTGGCGCTGGAGCGTCTGGGCCGCCCGATGCCCGACCTTCGCACGCTGGGCGATATTCCGATGGAATCAAGCTATACGCGGGAATTTCTCAATGCTCCGCTGACACAGGCCGTGCGTGAAGTGTCGCGCAATGCGCCATGGCGTACCGGTATCCAGTTCTACCGCGCAATTGCCCGTTCTGCCGATACGCCTGCACAGCATGCGATGGTGGCGCAGCTTGCCCGCGATATCGGTCGCCGTGATCTTGCGGTCAATGTGCATGATGCCGCTGGTGCGGACGGGGTGCAGAGCTTTACCGAATTCGGCCACCCGTTACTTAACACGCCTCCCGGCACCAACTGGACCATGGTCCATGCGATCACGCGGCAGGAAAGCCAGTTTGCCCAGAACGCGATTAGCCATGCGGGAGCGCGCGGGTTGATGCAGTTGATGCCCGGCACGGCGCGCGAGCAGGCTGGCAAGCTTAGTATGAGCTATGTGCAAAGCAATTTGATCGACAGCCCAAGTTACAACATCCAGTTGGGCGATGCCTATTTTGCGCGAATGCTGGCCTATTATGACGGCGCCTATCCGCTGGCGATTGCTGCCTATAACGCTGGTCCGGGCAATGTGAACAAATGGCTGCGCCGCAATGGCGATCCGCGCAAAGGCGGCATCGACTGGGTCACTTGGGGTGAACGCATTCCGATTTTCGAGACCAAGAACTACGTCCAGCGTGTGATCGAGAACGCGGTTGTGTACGAGCATCTTTATCCGGAAAAAGCCCGCTTCGGCACACCGCGCATTGCGGGCAATTACCTTCGCTGATCACGCGCCAATCCACTAGCGGATGAAACCGCCTTCGAACCCGATTACGCCGGCGGGCATGGCAGCGCTCAAGGCGCGTTATGACCAGTTGTTCGGCACGGATCGGCCGGAGATTGTCGAGATTATTCACTGGGCCGCTGGCAATGGCGACCGTAGTGAGAATGGCGATTACCTCTATGGCCGCAAAAAGCTGCGCGAAATCGACCGCGAGCTGGGCCATTTGTCACGCAGGATGAAAGCCGCGCGGGTGATCAATCCGGCAGACCAACCGGACAAAAGCCGCGCTTTCTTCGGCGCTACAGTCACGCTGGCTGACGAGAATGATGTACAGCAAACCGTCACGCTGGTTGGCGATGACGAACAGGATGCCAGCGCCAAACGGATCGGCTGGAGCTCTCCCCTCGCCCGGGCTCTCAAAGGCGCTGAGGTGGGCGATGTGCGCACAGTGCGTCTGCCCGGCGGCAGCAAGGAATGGGAAGTCATCGCGATAGACTATCCCATCCCTGCATAGGCCCGTATTTGCTTAGGCGTCGCAGTCGCCGACGCGTTTGCCGGTGACTTTCATCACCATCTTGCCGGTCTCACCCGACAGGGACGGGTCGTTGATGTCAGCCGACATGGTCATCGACATGCTTTCTGCGTCATATTCGCCTTCAATGGACATGGTAGCAGCCGAACCGGCGGCAGATTTGCACACCACTTCGCCCGACAGCTTGCCGCCCACAGCATCGAAAGATTCTGTACTACAGTCCTGGCCTGCCATTGCCTGCTTGGCTTGTTCGCCCCAGCCTTTGTCGACCTGATCCTGCGTCATGCAGCTTTCGGAGGATTGCTCCTGACCGACCATCTGCTTGAGCATGTCAGTCACTTCCGCCGGAGCACCCGGAACTTCAAAAGACTCGATCACCATCGTCTGCGACCATTTGCCCGCTTTCATCTGGATTTCTCCGTCGGCACGGTCACCCGCCGAACCACACGCTGCCACCGCCAATGCAAGGCCGGACACCAAAACAACACGCATCATAAAATTCCCTCTCGTCAAAATCGACGCGAACCTAACCCTTTGTCTTGCCGAGCGACACCCCCCAATTTAGGGTACGCATATGCGGATCCGATATTTCCTCTGCGCGCTTGCCCCGGCAATGATGCTCGCGAGCCCTATAGCGGCGAAAGACAGCCTCGGTGTGTTCGAGGATTGGGGCGCATTCCGCGATGCCGAGACACCCCGCTGCTACGCGATTGCCAAAGCCGCACCCAGCACGCAGCAACGCGACAATGATCCTTATGCCAGCGTCGGTACATGGCCGCGACGCAGCGTACGTAACCAGATCCATTTCCGCCTGTCGCGCAATATCCAGAAGAACGCCCCGATTGTCTTATCCATTGGCAGCCGCACTTTCTCGCTCACCGGTTCTGCTGGTAATGCCTGGGCCAAGGATCAGACGATGGATGCGGCGATCGTTGCCGCCATGCGCTCGGCAAGCCAGATGATCGTGCGATCACGCGACAGTCAGGGTCGGCGTTTTTCCAACACCTACGCCCTTGCCGGAGCCGCCACCGCGATGGACGCAGCCACCGTGGGGTGCGCGAGCATCCGCTGACGCACTACAGTGCTGGCAAATCGCGACGCTTGCCCCTATATGCCGCGACTTCATGGCCGATACAGCACTCATGTCGATTCCGGGACAAGTCGATCCCGTTCCCGTCGCGCGCGACATCACGCCGCGTGAGGATGGTCGTATCGATCTGCTCGGCCTGCCGAAGGCGCGCATAAGGGAGCTTTTCGAAGCTGCCGGGCTGGACCCGAAACAGGCCAAGCTGCGGTCCAAGCAAATCTATCACTGGCTGTACCATCGCGGTGTGACCGATTTCGATGCAATGACCGATATCGGCAAGACCATGCGCCCCTGGATGAAAGAGCATTTCATCGTCGGGCGGCCCAATGTGGTAGAGGCGCAGCATTCCTCCGACGGTACACGCAAATGGCTGCTCAAAACCGATGACGGCCATGAATTTGAAATGGTCTTCATTCCTGACGAGACACGCGGCACCTTATGCGTTTCCAGCCAGGTCGGCTGCACGCTCAATTGCCGGTTCTGCCACACGGGCACGATGCGGCTGGTGCGCAATCTGACACCCGGCGAAATTGTCGGCCAGGTCATGCTGGCCCGTGATGCTCTGGGCGAATGGCCCAAAGGCCGGATGGATATCGCCGACGAGGAAAGCGAGAGCGAATATCGCGCCGATGGCCGTCTGCTGACCAATATCGTGATGATGGGCATGGGCGAACCGCTCTATAATTTCGACCATGTCCGCGATGCGCTGAAACTGGTGATGGACGGCGAAGGCCTTGCTCTGTCGAAGCGCCGCATTACCCTGTCGACCAGCGGCGTCGTTCCCGCGATGGAGCGCTGCGGTGAAGAGATCGGCGTCAACCTCGCCGTCTCGCTCCACGCTGTAACCAAGGAAGTCCGCGACGAAATCGTCCCGATCAACAAGAAATACGGCATCGACGAATTGCTGACTGCCTGCGCAGCCTATCCCGGCGCGTCCAACGCCCGCCGGATCACGTTTGAATATGTGATGCTGAAGGACAAGAATGACAGCGACGATGATGCACGCGAACTTGTCCGGTTGATCAAGCAATATGACCTGCCCGCCAAGGTCAATCTGATCCCGTTCAACCC
>JAHDDJ010000416.1 GCA_020629385.1 Erythrobacter sp. | reverse complement strand
TGGTGGAGAGTTCGGCCCTCTTGGCCCGCAACGGCAATCCCGCCAGTGCGGAGAAAAGACCCCGGGAAACAACCTGGTGGCCGGTCAAAATGTGAAATCAGGGATACCCCTAACCTATGGCAACTTCCGCCAATCCTACGCGCTCGGACTTTGAAGCGCTTCTCAATGAACAACTCGGCGGTGCAGAAGACGGTGGCTTTGAAGGCCGCGTCGTTAAAGGCACTGTAACCGCAATCGAAAACGGCAAGGCCGTTGTCGATGTAGGCCTCAAAAGCGAAGGCCGCATTGATCTTAAAGAATTTGCACGCGGCGATGACGCGCACGGCCTTGAAGTCGGCAGCGAAGTCGAAGTTTACGTTGACCGCGTTGAAAATGCAGACGGCGAAGCCATGCTCAGCCGTGACCGCGCACGCCGCGAAGCTGCATGGGACAAGCTCGAAAACGAATTCGGCGAAAATGCCCGCGTAAACGGCCGTATCTTCGGCCGCGTCAAAGGTGGCTTCACTGTCGACCTCGACGGCGCTGTGGCCTTCTTGCCCGGCAGCCAAGTCGACATTCGCCCCGTACGCGACATCACACCGCTGATGGATATCGAACAGCCGTTCCAGATCCTCAAGATGGACCGTCGCCGTGGCAACATCGTTGTCTCGCGTCGCTCGATCCTCGAAGAAACACGCGCAGAACAGCGTAGCGAACTGATCGACAAGCTGACCGAAGGTCAAATTATCGACGGTGTGGTGAAGAACATCACCGATTACGGTGCTTTCGTCGACCTCGGCGGAATCGACGGCCTGCTGCACGTCACCGATATGAGCTACAAGCGGGTCAATCACCCGAGCGAGATCATCGAAATCGGTCAGACCGTTACGGTCCAGATCGTTCGCATCAACGGCGAAACCCAGCGCATCAGCCTTGGCATGAAGCAGCTGGAAAGCGATCCTTGGGATGGCGTCGGCGCGAAATATCCGGTTGGCGCGAAGCTTTCGGGCACCGTCACCAACATCACCGAATATGGTGCATTTGTTGAACTGGAAGCCGGCATCGAAGGTCTGGTCCACGTCTCCGAAATGAGCTGGACCAAGAAGAACGTTCACCCTGGCAAGATCGTATCGACCAGTCAGGAAGTCGACGTTGTTGTCCTCGAAGTCGACAGCGACAAGCGCCGCATTTCGCTCGGACTCAAGCAGGCTCAGGGCAATCCTTGGGAAGAATTCGCTGCGAAGAACCCTGTTGGCACAACCGTCACCGGCGAAGTCAAGAATGCGACCGAATTCGGTCTGTTCATCGGCCTCGAAGGCGACGTGGACGGCATGGTTCACATGTCGGACATCGCATGGGGCATTTCGGGCGAAGACGCGCTGGCACTTCACCGCAAGGGCGAAGAAGTCCAGGCGGTTGTTCTGGACGTCGACACCGACAAGGAACGCATCAGCCTCGGCATGAAGCAGCTTGAAAAGGGTGCTCCATCGGCAGACGGTGCCGCTGGTGGCGGCCTGAAGCGCGGCGACGTTGTTACCGTGACTGTCCTCGAAGTGCGCGATGGCGGCCTCGAAGTTCAGGCTGGCGACGACGGCGCAACCGGCTTCATCAAGCGTTCGGATCTTGGCCGTGACCGTGACGAACAGCGTCCCGATCGCTTCCAGGCCGGTGCGAAAGTCGATGCCATGGTTACCGGCTTCGACCGTTCGAAGAAGCCGAACTTCTCGATCAAGGCCCGTCAGATTGCCGAAGAGAAAGAAGCAGTGGAACAGTTCGGTTCGTCCGACTCCGGTGCATCGCTCGGCGACATTCTCGGCGAAGCACTCAAGAAGAACGATTGA
>JAHDDJ010000044.1 GCA_020629385.1 Erythrobacter sp. | reverse complement strand
CGCAAGTGATGATCGGCGACCCCGAATATTACGGGCGCTTTTTCGGCTTTTCGGCAGAACCCACCGGCCAATGGCACTGCCCCGGACCGGTCGAACGCGAGCGCCTGCTGGTCCGCTGCGAAAATCCCGCAATCCTGCCGGAGGAAGGCATGCTCGGCCCGTGGCCTGCGGCGATGTCTAACTGATTGTATTCGTACGCTTGGCGGAGAGCAGCATTTCTGGCAGTTGGATTGACCGATGCCTTACACACCCCCGCCCGAACTCGCCGAATTGTCTCTGACCGAAATTGCCGAGCAGGTTGCTGCACGCAAATTGCCACCGGTGGAAAATTGGGCTCCCGAGAACACGGGTGACAGCCTGATGCGTATCGCCGCCGACGGAACATGGTTCCATGAGGGCGGCGAAGTGAAACGCCCTGCCATGGTCCGCGCTTTTGCCAGTCTGTTGACCAAAGATAACGCGGGGCAATACTGGCTTGTGATGCCGTTCCAGAAATTGTCGATAGAGGTTGAGGACGCCCCCTTTATCGCAACCGATGTGATCCGGCGCGATGACGCAATCGGATTCCGGATCAATACCGACGAATTGGTTCTTGCCGGGCCAGACAATCGCCTGATCGCCCGTGGAAATGCAGAAACACCCTCGCTCTACCTTGAAGTTCGCCGGGGGCTGGAAGCACGCCTCAACCGCAGCACCTATCAGCAATTGGCCGAGATCGCTCTGACGCAGTCGGACGACTGGACCGTCACCAGCCAAGGCAAAACCTTTTCCTTGCTGCCTGTATGAGCGCATTGTTTGACCGCCTGGCTGACCTCTTCGAGCAGGGCCACCGACTGGACATCCCCGATCTGCTGAGCGACGAACGCTTTGCCATTGCAGAGCGTACAGCGGATGCAGCCGTTCTGATCGCCGTCACCGACCGCCCCGATCCCGGCATCATCCTCACCCAGCGCCCCACCACCATGCGCGATCATCCGGGACAGGTCGCGTTTCCCGGTGGCAAACTGGATGACGGCGAAGACGCCGTCGCCGCAGCCCTGCGCGAAGCCGAAGAGGAACTTGCGCTGGAACGCCAACATGTCCGCCTCATAGGCACCACGGATCGCTACCAGACCGGGACCGGCTTTGACATTACGCCTGTGCTAGGCGTTGTCCCACCTGACTTGCCGCTGAAACCCCACCCGCGCGAGGTCGAAGACTGGTTCGAAGTTCCACTGCGTCTGGTTTTCGATGAACAGCAATGGACGCAGAATGAAGTGTTCTGGCGCGGGGCCATGCGAAGCTATCTGGAATTGCATTGGCAGGGCTTCCGTATATGGGGCGTGACAGCGGCGATCATTTTCAATCTGTCGCGCCGGATTGCGATCAAGGATCTTCTCGATGGCTGACATTCTGCCACAGGCACTATGGACACAGCGCAGCGACTTGCCAGCGCTGGTATCTGCGCTGGGCGCGGATTCCATGCGCTGGGTCGGCGGAGCGGTTCGAGACACATTGCTGGGCGTCGATGTGGCCGATGTCGATGTGGCAACACCCTTGCGTCCCGATGAGGTGATAACCCGGCTCGACGCAGCGGGAATTCGCAATGTCCCCACCGGCCTTGATCACGGAACCGTGACGGCCGTTTTGCCCGAAGGGTCTGTTGAAATCACCACCTTGCGGCGCGATGTGGCGACCGACGGACGCCGCGCGACAATCGCCTTTGCAGACGATTGGCGCGACGACGCCGCCAGAAGGGATTTCACAATCAACGCGCTTTATGCGCATCCCGAAACGAGGGAAATCTCGGACTATTTCGGCGGATTGAAGGACCTCGACAACCGCCGCGTCCGCTTTATCGGCGATGCGCGTGAACGTATTCGCGAAGACCACTTACGTATCCTCCGCTATTTCCGGTTTCAGGCGCGGTTTGGTGCCGATCTGGATCAGGAAGCCGAAGATGCGTGCAGCGAACTTGCCGAAACGCTGAAAGGCCTGAGCCGCGAGCGGGTGGCCAAAGAATTGCTGTTGCTGCTGGCTCTGCCGGACCCTTCGGCGACAGTGGCGCGCATGCACAAAAGCGGCGTCCTGCCGGTAATTCTGCCCGAAACAACACGGCACGAAATCGGGCAATTGAGCGCAGTTGTGGATGCAGAGGCAACCCAGAATGTTGCTCCCGACGGGATGCGGCGTCTGGCTGCTTTGTTACCGGCGATCAAGCCTATAGCGGAGACTGTCGCCTCGCGACTGCGTCTGTCTCGCGCGCAGCGAGCACGCCTGGTCTGCGTCGCGCAGCGGTCACCGGATGATGCCGCAAACCCTCGCGGACTTGCCTATCGTGAGGGGCTGGAATGCGCGACGGACCGGCTGTTGTTGATCGGAGCGAGCACTGGACCCCTTACCGATTGGGCAATTCCGCAATTCCCGTTGAAAGGCGGCGTCATTGTCCAGTGCGGGGTTGCCGCCGGACCGGAAGTCGCACGTCTGCTGCACCACATTCAGGATCGCTGGATCGAGGAAGGCTTCCCCGATAATGCCCGCGTGAAAGCCATTCTGGACGAGGAATTCGCGACACGAAATACGCCTGACGCGTAATTTCATTGCTTATTCAGAACTTCGCCCCTACATGGGCGCCAACGTCCGGCGTGAGCACAGCTTCACGAAATCGGCTGCGAGCGTGAACTTCCCCACGAAAATCAGGGGTAAGTCCCGCACCCGGTGCACGGAATTTGCGTTAATCGCATAGCTTCCCGTTTCACGCGTGGGTCGCCGTTAAGGACCCAATTGCGCCCGGAATCCGATTCCGTTTGGCGCGTATAGAAAGTATATATGTCTTATTTTGAACAACTCGGCCTTGCCGAACCCATTCTTCGTGCCCTCAATACCAAGGGCTATTCCGATCCCACCCCCATCCAGCGCGAATCTATTCCCGCATTGCTCGATGGCCGCGATCTGCTGGGCGTTGCCCAAACCGGTACCGGTAAAACTGCCGCATTTTCGCTGCCATCGTTGCACCGGCTTGCCCAGAACCCCACAGGACGCTTTCCGGCTGCATGCCGGATGCTCGTTCTGTCGCCGACGCGCGAGTTGGCAGCGCAGATTGCGGACAATATGCGCGATTATGCCCGCTTCCTCGACCTGTCGGTACAATGCGTTTTCGGTGGCCTTCCGGTCCGCCAACAAGCCCGCAAACTGGTGCCCGGCTGCGATGTACTTGTTGCCACGCCCGGCCGCCTGCTCGACCTGATCGAGCAGCGTGCGCTAACGCTTGGGCACGTCGAAATCTTCGTTCTCGACGAAGCAGACCAGATGATGGATCTGGGCTTTATCAAGCCGCTGACCCGCATCGCCAACATGCTGCCCAAAGAACGCCAGAGCCTGTTCTTCTCCGCGACCATGCCTGATGCGATTGCCAATCTGGGTAAGCGTTTCATCACAAATCCTGTCCGCGTCGAGGTTGCTCCGCAATCGACTACGGCAGAGCGTGTCGACCAGTTCGTCACCTTCGTTGACCAGAAAGAAAAGCAGGCGCTTCTGACCATCAGCCTGCGCAAGGGAATCGCGAGCGGGGACATTGAAAGCGCCCTCGTTTTCACCCGCACAAAGCACGGTGCAGACCGCGTGGTGCGGCATCTGGTGGCGGCCGGAATTAACGCCGCTGCGATCCATGGTAACAAGACTCAGGCGCAGCGTACGCGCGCGCTAGACGGTTTCCGCCGGGGCAGCATTCCGGTGCTTGTCGCCACCGACATCGCCGCACGCGGAATCGATGTGCCCGGTGTCAGCGCAGTGTTCAATTTCGAGATTCCGAACGTATCGGAACAATATGTGCATCGCATCGGCCGCACCGCCCGTGCCGGTCGCAGCGGTCTGGCAGTAAGCTATGTCGCGCCGGACGAGAAATCGTATATCCGCGATATCGAACGCCTGACCGGTGTTAAACTGACTCCCGCCCGCTTGCCCGAAGATTTCATCGAGCAAGCCAAGGGCCTGCCTGCCCCCGCCAAGAAAGGTACCGGCGCAGAACGCTCCGACGAAGATCGCAATGCCCGTTTCCGCAAAGGAAAAGCCCCGGCACGCGGCGAGAACGACCGTAAACCGCGCAGCAATCGTGGCCGCAATGGTCAACGGGGCGGCCAAGGGCGCGACGGTCGCTGGCGTGATGCCGAAGGTCAATCGCAAGATCGCGGCGTATCTCGCAGCCGTGACCACCACGGCGACGATCGCGAGTCCGATAATCGCAATGCCGGTCCCAAGAATGTCAGCCACAAACGCGGCCCGGTGACCAAACAGATTGTCCAGCCAAAACGCCACGGCGAAAAGCCAGACAATTCCGCTGGCGGCAATCCGCGCAATTCCGGTAAAAAGCCGCATCGTAAAGGCGGTTCAAAAAGTAGCGCCCCCAAAAGCGCCTTTCGCGGCAAAAAGCCCGCCGGCAAGGGCAATGCGGGTGGCGGTCCATTAAAACGTAAAATGTCGTAAAATACTGAAATAGCTTATTTAATTAAGCTGGGCTTCAGGTTTCAGCTCTTATACCGGCAATCAATCAAGGACATCCTGATTGGGATCGCGCCCGTACTCCTTCCTCCCTTTGTGGGTGCGAAGCGCGGTCCCGCCAAACTCGAGGAGCCCTCCTGCGTGCTGCGACACGCGGGTCAGGCCCTTCGGGTCGCAACGGGAAGGTCGTTGGCGGCTTGCCGCCAGCGGCCTTTCTTATTGGCAGATACGGCGGCTCAGAACCTGTTGTCCCGCGGGAATCCTTGCGGCGGCATCCGTCCGGCAGCACCGCGGGCAACTTTCCATTGCCAGATTTCGCTTTCCGTGCGGGTGCGGTCGCCCTTGCCACCCATCGCCCAGCTGAGGCCGTCTTCCAGCTTGAATGTGGTCGCATCTGACAGGCCGCCATCGCGGTAGCGCTGTAGCATCACGCCCTGACCGCGTCCGAGCACCGGCAGTTCTTCTAGGCTGAACACCACCAGTTTGCGATTGTCGCCGACCACGGCGATGTGATCGTGCTCTGCTGCAATCTCGCGAATGACGGCAAATTTGGCATCACCCTTAAGATTGACGACTTGCCGGCCCTTTTTGGTTTCCGCCAGCATCTCGTCCATCTCGGCAGCGAAGCCCTTGCCGTTGGAGGCTGCAAGCAACAGCTGCCCCTTCGGACGATACACCACCAGACCGATGATCTGCGCATTCGCATCGATATCCAGCGTGTTGCGCACCGGCTCACCGAAACCGCGCGCACCTGGCAGTTTGTCACAACCCAGCGTGAAGAAGCGGCCATTGTCGACCGCGATCAACAACTTGTCGGTGGTCTGGGCGTGGAGCGCAAAGGCCGGCCCATCGCCCTCCTTATATTTGAAGTCGCCCATGCCGTCTTCGGTGGCGAGATCCACATGACCCTTTGCCCCGCGGATCCAGCCCTTCTGCGACAGGATCACGGTGATCGGTTCTTTCTCGATCATTGCGTCCATGCTGAATTCGACCGTTGGGGCGGCTTCGGCAATAGTTGTGCGGCGGCGGCCTAGCTCGGTCTCCTCCGAATATTCCTTACGCAGTGCTTTCAGGTCGCGTTTCAGGCGCGTGCGCTGGCGCGCCGGCGAACCAAGCAATTGTTCAAGCTCTTCCTGCTCTTTCAGCAAATCGTCCTTCTCGCCGCGCAGCTGCATCTCTTCCAGCTTGCGCAAGCTACGCAGCCGCATGTTGAGGATGGCTTCGGTCTGGCGATCGGTCAGATTGAACTCTGCCATCATCACGGGCTTCGGCTCATCCTCGGTCCGGATAATCTCGATCACCCGGTCGAGATTGAGGAAAGCGATGATATAGCCTTCGACCAGCTCCAGCCTCGAGGCGATCTTGTCCAGCCGATGCTGCGTGCGGCGCTGGAGGATTTCGATCTGGGCACGGGTCCAGTTTTCGAGAAGCTCCTTCAGCCCCATCACCAGCGGAGTGCGCGTTGCATCCAGCACATTGAGGTTGAGGCCGAAACGCGTCTCCAGATCGGTCAGCTTGTAGAGCGATTCCTTGAGCAGTTCCGGATCGACATTGCGGTTCTTGGGCACCAGCACCAGCCGGATATTCTCGTCGCTTTCGTCGCGGACATCTTCCAGAATTGGCAGCTTCTTGTCGGCGATAAGCTGCGCGATCTGCTCGATCAGCTTGCCCTTCTGCACCTGATAGGGGATTTCGCTGATGACCAGCTGGTACTGTCCGCCGCCAAGCCGCTCGATACCCGCTTCCTGATCTTCCGGCTTTTCCGCCTCTGCCGCGTGGAAGCGCCCGCGAATGCGGAACGAGCCGCGACCCGTTTCGTAAGCCTTGGAAATAATCTCGGGACTGTCGACGATCAGGCCGCCAGTCGGCAGGTCGGGACCTTGAAACAGTTCCATCAACCGGCTGTGTTCGACATGCGGATTGTCGATCAGTTCCAGCGTGGCATCAATGATTTCGGCAACATTGTGGCTGGGGATATTGGTCGCCATACCAACCGCGATACCGCTGGCGCCATTGGCCAGCAGGTTCGGGAAAAGGCCCGGCATCAGCTCGGGTTCCTGTTCCTCGCCATTATAGGTCGGGATGAAATCAACCGTGCCTTCGTCCAGACCCTGCATCAGCAGCATCGCTGTGCGGGTCAGCCGCGCTTCGGTGTACCGATAGGCAGCGGCGTTATCGCCGTCGATATTGCCAAAGTTTCCCTGCCCCTCGACCAGAGGGTATCGCAGCGAGAAATCCTGCGCGAGCCGGACCATCGCGTCGTAGGCAGCCGTATCGCCATGCGGGTGATATTTACCGATCACCTCACCTACAACGCGGGCACTTTTCTTGAAGGTATTCGAAGGGTCCAGCTTCAACTGCCGCATAGTCCACAGCAAGCGGCGGTGAACCGGCTTCAACCCGTCCCGCAGATCGGGCAGCGAGCGCGCCGTAATCGTGCTGAGCGCATACACCAGATACCGTTCCGACAACGCGGAATCGAAAGGCGCATCGACAATCGCGTCAAACGGGTCGGAATCGGAAAGTGTGCTGTCGTCAGAACTCATAGGGACGCTCTAGCAAGGGGCCGCGTCAAGAGGGAGTGCCCTCCCCCTGTTTCCCCAGCTTTGCGACGTCTTCGCGTAGTGCCTTGAGCTCACTGATGATCATTTCGCGTTCGCTATGGGCCTCTTCTCCCGTAGCCTCGGCCATCGCGTTGACGATCACACCGATGAACAAGTTGAGCACGATGAAACTGGTGAGCAGGATGAACGGCACGAAGAATGCCCAGGCATAGGGGTACACCTCCATCACCGGGCGCACGATTCCCATTGACCAGCTTTCCAGCGTCATGATCTGGAACAACGAATAAAGCGATAAGCCAAGGTTGCCGAACCAATCGGGAAACGACTGCCCGAACAGTTTGGTCGCCATAACCGCGCTGATATAGAACAGCAGCAACAGCATCACGATGACCGTGCCTATGCTGGGGATCGCCTTGAATAGGCCGACAATCACCTTGCGCATACTCGGCACGACCGAAATCAGTCGCAAAGCGCGCAGGATGCGCAGCGCACGCAGCACCGAGAATTGCTGGCTCGCCGGAACCAGCGCCACGCTCACGATGACTAGGTCGAAAATGTTCCATCCATTGGTGAAAAAACGCCAGCGATAGACAAACAGCTTCAGCAGGATTTCGACGACGAAAATGGCGATGGCTACCTGGTCCAGAAGGCCAAGCGTCGCGCCGTAGCCCTGCATAATGGAGGGCACTGTTTCCAGCCCCAGCACAAGTGCATTGAAGATGATGACGGCCGTGATCGTCCATTCGAACCGGCTTGATTCAATCAGGATTCGAAGCTTGTCGCGCATGGTTCACCGTCTGGAAGTTGTGAAATTCTGGCAGCCTTTACAGAGCCTCGGTCTGCAGGACAACTCACCATACCTCACATCAATTCGGGAATTTCTCTGTTAAAATTCATAACCTTAGACCCCGAATGTGACTAGTCATACGCAGATGCCGCACATTTTTCGCTTGACCAAACAAGGCAGCCTCGACCAATTGTGGCGATATTATGGCGAAAAGGAGGCTGAAATGAGGCAATACGGATTCAAATCACAATCACAAGCTGCTCTCGTGGCAATAATTGGCGCGATTGCGTTGGCCGGATGCTCGCAAACAGAAGAGCAAGCGGCGTACGAAGCATCCGCAGACATTGCCGAAGAAGCGATGATGGAAGCAGCTGCCGAAGACAGTGAGGCCTCTTCACAGATTGGCAGCGATGCGGCGCAAGCAAGCGCGCTCCCCGATATTCCAGTGTCGATGCCGAAAATCGCCTATACCTATGATTACGCCTTCGCCCTACCCGGCGATGGCATTGCCGATCTGCAGAAAAAGCACGCGGACATGTGCGAGGCGCAAGGACCATTCTCTTGTCGGATTATCGGAATGAGCCATTCGGGCGATGACGGTGAATACGCTTCCGGCCGCCTGCAACTGGCGGTGGCTGCACCCAAAGCGCGCGCATTCGGCGAAGCGTTGAACACCGCGACCGGGGACGCTGGCGGAGAACAGGTCAGCGCGACCATTGCAGGCGAAGATCTTTCCAAACAGATCATCGACACGGATGCGCGCTTGCAGGCGCGAACCATTCTGCGTGACCGTTTGCTCGAGGTACTTCGGACACGGCGCGGTTCTGTCCGCGAACTGGTCGAGGCAGAGCGCAGCGTTGCCCAAGTGAATGAGGAAATCGATCAGGCGAAAAGCTGGCTCGAAGAAATGCGAGCCCGCGTGGCGTTCAGCAGAGTTGATATTGCGTATGAATCCACCAACGCAACGGGCGGCAGCTTCCTTGCGCCGATCAAAAGCGCCTTTGCATCAGTTGGCACCATTACAGGCAATGTATTGGGCGGGCTCATCATGTTGCTAGCAATCCTGATCCCGCTCGCCGGACTGGGATACGGCCTGCACTGGGTGCGGCGGAAATTTCTGAAAGACACACAGAAACCGGTCGTCGAGAGCTAATCCTCCAGCTCTCGGCAAAGAAGGCGGCCGCCGGACCACTCGCCGGCGGTCGTTTTATTACAGTGCCGGGCCGATCTCCGGATTCAAAGCGTTACCATATTGACTTTGTAATGTTATGACATATCATTTTAGGACAGGAGGGGTCATATGAATTATAAAGTCCTTGGAATTAGCGTAGCGGTAACGGGCGCAATTATCGCGATAAGCTTGGTGGAAGCCAACAGACCCTCAAAAAGGCTCGAACTTCCGGCGAAGGCCGTAAGCACCGTGGCAATGGATATGGCACCATCGCGGTCTAGCAGTTACCAAGCTCCGCCGGAGCGCGTCGAGCGGCTTGCCACACCTAGTCTAAGTGAACCGCCTGTCATGACGCCGCCTATTGGGAAGATTGCGCCTGAAACGCTGGATGCGCCGGTTTCCATGCCGCAAATCGCCTATCGTTTCGGCTATACCTTCGAAGTTGCGGGCACAAACGTTAAGTCGCTTCAAGAAAGGCATGCAGACCGCTGCGAAGCTCTCGGACCGCGAAAATGTCGCATATTGTCCATGGACCAGTCAGAAGACGCCAACAGCAGCAACGGTACCTTGCAGCTGGCGGTCGCTGCCAATCTCGCACGCTCATTCGGCAAGGAATTGACCACTGCTGCCCAAGGCGCTGACGCCGAGTTGGTCGCCAGCTCCATTGATGGTGACGATCTATCCAAGGATATTGTCGACACCGAAGCACGGTTAAGAGCACGCAGCTTGCTACGTGACCGGCTGATGGACGTGCTGCGAAACCGCAAAGGGACTGTTCAGGAATTGGTCGATGCGGAACGCGGCGTTGCGCAAGTCAATGAAGAGATAGATCAGGCGCGCAGTTGGCTAGCGGAAATGAAATCGCGGGTGCAATATAGCCGACTCGATATCGACTACCGCTCCGGCGCACCTCAAACCGATGGTTTTAGCGCGCCGGTAAAAGACGCTTGGAGTTCTGTCGGCGAAAGTCTCGGCTCAATGGTCGCAGCGCTCATCCGCTTATTGACGCTGCTTGGCCCGCTGGCTTTGCTCTGCTGGTTGATCGTAAAACTCTGGCGAATGGCGGGGCTGCCCAATCCGTTCAAACCGATCGTCGACAGCGCAGTTGCAGAATTGAAGCCCGAAAAGGGATAACTAAACCCTGCTCATATCCTTGGCTTCGCTGGGGATGGTCACGCTCAAACCGTCCAGCTCTTCGCTGACGATAATCTGGCAGGACAGGCGGCTGGTGCGCTGGACGCCATAGGCGAGGTCGAGCATGTCTTCCTCGTCCTCGCTGGCTTCGGGCAAGCGATCAAACCAGTCATCGGCGACATAAACATGGCAGGTCGAACACGCCATCTGGCCTTCGCAGGTTCCCTCCAGCGGCATGCCTGCGCCTTGCGCAACTTCGAGCAGCGAAACGCCCGGTTCAGCCTCCGCCACAACCTGATCGCCTTGGCTGGTTACAAAGGTGAGTGATACGCTCACAACCCCTGCTCCCTGGCAGCCGCGAGAATGGCCGAACAGCCCTGCTCGATATCCTGCATCGTGGTGTAACGCCCGAAACCGAGCCGGATCGAGCTTTTCGCCTGTTCTTTGGTCAGGCCAAGCGCAGCCAGCACATGACTCGGCTTGCCCGATCCGCTGGCACATGCCGATCCCGCAGAGAAACACACATCGCGCGCATCCGACATCAGCCTGGCCACGTCGAGCCCGTCCTTGCGGATGTTGAGATTGCCGAAATAACGCGCATCGGCGCTGCCATTCAGCTCCCACCCGTCAAACATATCGCGGGCACGGTTCCACAAAGCGGTGACGTGCTCTTCATCGCGCGCCATCCGGTCTTTCGCGACATGGGCAGCGGCTCCGAAACCGGCGCATAAAGCCGGACTGATTGTGCCTGCTCGCAAGCCCTGTTCCTGCCCTCCGCCGGTTTGAACGGAATTCAATTCCACGCCGTCGCGCACCCACAAAGCGCCGATCCCTTTGGGCCCATGCATCTTGTGCGCAGCCACCGCGATCAGATCAGCCGCCGCGACTTCCATCTTGCCCGCAGATTGCACTGCATCGCACAGAAACAGTGCGCCTGCTTCTTTCGCTTTACGGGCAATCTCGATGGTAGGCTGGATGGTGCCGATTTCATTGTTCACCTGCATCACCGCGACCATACGGGTGGATTTGGGAAAATGATCGGGCAGATCGACGACACCGTCGCTATCGACCGGAATTTCCTCCACCGGACGGCCAAGCGAACGTGCGGTATCGGCCACTGCGAGATGTTCGATAGCAGAAAAGGCGATCCGGCTTTCGCGTTCGGAACGCTCGGCCCCGCGAATGGCGAGGTTGAGCGCCTCGGTTGCGCCGCCCGTAAAAATGACCTTGCCGCCCGGTGGGAGCAAGGCCGCCACCCGATCCCGCGCCAGCTCGACCGCCGCCGCTGCCTGTCGTCCCATTTTGTGCGGGCTATTCGGGTTGCCGAAGCCGCTGCCATCCGGCCCGTCGAGCCAGCGCATCATTGCAT
>JAHDDJ010000415.1 GCA_020629385.1 Erythrobacter sp. | reverse complement strand
ATGGCCGAAGCTGACCTGATTATCGAGGCGGCAACCGAACAGGAACCGATCAAGCAGAAGATTTTCGAAAGCGCGGGCAAAGTCCTGTCCGATGATGCGATCATGGCGAGCAACACAAGCTCGATCCCGATCACCCGCATGGCCAATTATGCGCCCGACCCAGCACGTTTTATCGGGCTGCACTTTTTCAATCCGGTACCGGTGATGGGTCTGATCGAAGTCATTCCCGGCCTTGCAACCGCGCAGAACACCACCGACCGGATCACGGCGTTCGCGGAAAGCCTCGGCAAGGAAGTGGTGCTTTCGCAAGACGAACCCGGATTTGTGGTGAACCGAATTCTGCTGCCGATGATCAACGAGGCGATCTTTGTACTCGGCCAGAGCACTGCCAATATCGAGGATATCGACAAGGGTTGTCGTTTGGGCCTCAACCACCCGATGGGGCCGCTGCAGCTGGCCGATTTCGTCGGTCTCGACACCTGTTTCGAGATCATCAAGGTGCTCTACGACACAACCGGTGACAGCAAATACCGACCTGCGCCTCTGCTGGTCAAATATGTCGAGGCTGGCTGGCTGGGACGCAAAACCGGTCGCGGGTTCTACGATTATTCCGGCGAAGCGCCTGTTCCCACACGCTGACCTATGTGGCAGGTGCCTCGCGCAGGAACCACAGCGCTAGCGCCAGTACAACAGCCCCCGCGCTGACGATAAAGCTCAACCAACGCATATGCAGCGCTTTGGGCTTGTCGATGTCGTGGGATGTCAGGCGCGCCATGGATTTGCAGGCATTGCTCTGTGCTGACCACGCTATCACAGCACCCAGCAGAATGAAGACCGTGGCTATGCCCTTTGCCAACCATGGCGGGTCGAATTCACCAAACAGGGCGCGAAAACCCAACCCTATACCTATGGCGGCAAACGCAGTGCGCATCCACCCGGCATAGGTGCGTTCGGTAGCCTGAACGGTGCGGTCTTCCGCCCATTCGGTACGCTGTTCGGCGAGATCGTTCGAACTATTCTTCGGAGACTGGCTCATTATTGAGAATAATAACGACCTCTTCCTGCTGCGCAATCGCAGCGGGATCGAAACTGTCCACCGGGGTCGGATCGAAGCCCTCGGTCTGGTCGATCAATTCTTCATCGTCGGTGAACTCTACAGGTTCGCGCGCGATCGATGGCTCAGCAGATGACGGTGGAGGAGCAGTGTTCTTCGGGATTTGCATTTGTCCCATTTCTGCTTCGAATTCAGCCTTCTGTTGTTCGATTTCCTGCGCCGTTTTCTCGATCAATCCGGCATTGTCTTCGGTGCCGACAAGGCTTGCGGCGCTGATCGTTGTCAGCACAACAAATCCCACCGCAGCCAAACGGTTTTTGAAGAGGAACTTATACATCGGTGCTGGTGTAAAGGGTGGGTGGTTAAGGTTTGGTGCAAGCGCGTTAGCCCTCAGCGTCGCTGTCCGCCTTCAATTGATAGAGGAATTCTAACGCATCTCGTGGAGAGAATGCGTCGAGGTCCGCTTCTCTCAGGCGCAGAGCCACTGTGTCTTCTGCCTGTGGTTCTTCCTCAGCTGCGGCGGCGAACAGCGGCAAATCGCCCAGACCTGCCGCAAGTCCGCCGGTATCGGCACGCCCTTTTTCAAGCTTATCGAGCACAGATTTCGCACGCGCGATTACGGGTTTAGGAATCCCCGCGAGCTTGGCCACTGCCAAGCCGTAGCTGCGATCGGCCGGGCCTTCGGCAAGCTCATGGAGCAAAACCAGTTCACCCTTCCATTCTTTGGCACGAACATGATGCAGTGAAAGCGCATCGCATGTATCTGCCAGCCG
>JAHDDJ010000414.1 GCA_020629385.1 Erythrobacter sp. | reverse complement strand
GGATAGGACGCGCCCCAGCGGTCGACCGGATAGTTGCTTTCAAACATGGCGCGTCCGGTTCCGAAGGCCTCAATGCATGTTTCTATATAGGGTTTCCACATTGCCGAAAGTGTTTCGGAATCAACGCCTTTGGCCGGCCCTTCTTCCGGCATTCCGCAAAAGGCCATCGCCAATCCGCCTAGCTTTACAGAGACATTGTCGCACTTCGCCAGCTCGAGAATCGAACCACGCCAGCGCTCAAAGTTTTCATCAAGCGTCCCGCGATAAGAGGCAATATTGAGCGGTGTTCCGCAATGATCCAGCACAATAGCCTGATCCGGAAACGCTTGTGCCAGGGCAGTCACATCGGTGATTTGCGGTTCCAAAACCCAGGCATCGAAAGTCAGGCCATGTTTGCTGAATTCGGAGAAACCATCACGGAAAGCGTCGCTACTGTAGAGACCCTCGGGTGCATGGAATGGAGGGCCAAGCACAGTCGGATCTGCGTCCCATGCCCCTTGGTGGCGGATGCCCTTGAAGCGGCCGTTACCGGCAGCTTTCAGCGCGTCGAGCACTGGCGCAACATCTGTACCTAAAGTCAGATCGGCATGCCCGACAATCGCGGCACACGCTTGAAGCTGCCCGTATAGGCCGCTGGCACTTTGCGCGGCTACGCCGTTCACGAACTCGACTTCGCCGACCGGTTTCATGCTTTCTTCCGCACTTGCGCGGTAAAATGCCCCGCATTCCATGAATACCGTGCCCACAACATTGTGGCCGGTAGTCAAATCTGCATGCAGCTGGTCGAAGGTGTAATGCGCCGCTCCTGCTATTGCAGAAATGAAATCGTGCCGTGGCTCGGGGAATGCTGGCAGCATTGGCCTCAGGTCCCACAAATGATGGTGCGGGTCGATGATCGGTAAATCAGGCTCAAGTATAGCTTCGGTCATGGATATCCTCTCTCGAACCTACCTTACGCGCAGGTACGCATGTGTCGAGCCAGCAATTGCACGGCATCGTATTTGTAAAATGTGGACAGACAGATTCACTTAGCAATGTGAATGTGTTACGCTCCGTGCAAACGGAGGATGATATGTCGCGATCTCTAACCCGCAATTTTGCCCTTTCCTGCACTGCCATCGGGGCACTGTTGCTGACCGATGTAGCTCTCTTGGCGCAGGACGCTCCGGCGGACGCTCCAGAGGATGATGAAAGCGTTGTCATCGTTACCGGCGCACGTATCCGGCAAGGTGGAAGTCAGGATATCCGGCAGTTCCGCTCAATCTCGCTCAATCAGAGTTTCCTGCCGCGTTCCGATAGTCTGACCATCGAAGGTCTGCTGGGCGAGCATGATCTGGCGCTTCCCAATGACAGCGCTTGCGATCAGCTCTTCTGTATTAACGGTCAGGCGATGAAGGCGGATATCCCGTCGCGCCCACAGGATAATTACTTTGTCGGCCTTGGTTTTGACAGCAATGCGGATGCTACCGCGTTACAGGCTGAACCGCTCAGTCTGGTGGCGGTGGTCGACAAATCCGGTTCGATGAGCGGGGCCAAGACTGAACGCGTCAAGGAAGCGCTATTGGAAGCGCTTGCAAAAATGCGTGACGGCGACCGGTTTGGCATTGTTGTATTCGGATCGGACACGTCTGTGCTGCTCCCCGTTGGTGATGTCGGCGGCAATCGGGAAATGATCACGGAAGTCATCGGATCGATCGAAGCTGAAGGTTCAACCTATATGGAAGCCGGTTTGCGGCAGGGTTTCGATGTAGCTTTTGCCGAGCAAGCGCAAAGCAAGCGTAAGACCCGGATCATGCTACTCACCGATGAGCAACCAAATGTCGGCAATGTGAAACCGGAAGG
>JAHDDJ010000413.1 GCA_020629385.1 Erythrobacter sp. | reverse complement strand
TATACCGTGTCGTCTTTCGCGATCGGTGACAACTGGTCCAGCTTCTCGAACTTCGGTAACCCGCCGGTCGATTATGCGGAACCAGGTTCAGCGATCAAATCGACGTGGTTGAGCGGTGGTTACAACACCATTTCGGGTACTTCGATGGCTGCGCCGCACCTTGCTGGTATTCTGCTGCAAGGCCCGGTCGCCAATGGCGGCCGTGTAAACGGCGATCCGGACGGCAACGCCGACACAATCGGTGTGGTCCAGTAAGCTGACTACATCGAGCTGAGATTTGGGGCGGTCGGTGCAAACTGGCCGCCCTTTTTCTTTGCTGCTTGCCAAGTTGCACGAAATGCCGTCTCCTGTGGGCAAGGATCAGGGGAGGGGATCATCCGCGATTTTATTGCCCGACGCATTTCGGGGCCGGTTGTGGCCGGACTGGCGGTGGTACTGGCGATCGCTGCGGTCCATTTTCTTAACATCGCGACGCTCGACCGGCTCGGACTAATCGTATTTGACAGCTACCAGAAGGTGGCACCGCGGCAGTACGAGGATGCTGCCGTTCGAATCGTCGATATCGACGAGGAATCTGTCGAACGACTGGGGCAATGGCCGTGGCCAAGGACCGAAATCGCGCGCCTGACAGACCGTCTTTCACAAGCCGGTGCTGCGGCTATAGCCTTCGATATCGTTTTTGCCGAACCGGACCGGACTTCCCCCGGCAGGTTGGCTAGTCAGTTGGAGGAAAGCGAGCCGGCATTGGCAGGTGCGTTGGCAGAGCTGCCATCGAACGATGATGTTCTGGCGGACAGCTTCGCTGTGTCACCCGTAGTGAACGGCCTGTTCCTGCTGACCGAACAACGTGGCGAGCCGCTGGAGTTGCCATCGGGCATGGCGATGCTGGGATCGGAACCTGCGCGCATGGTGACGGACTTTCAGGGATCGGTGCAACCACTTCCTGTTCTGCGCAATGCTGCGCCGGGTCTCGGTTCGCTCACGATCGAGAAAGACGCGGACGGTATCGTGCGCAAGGCTCCGCTGGTGTTTCTCCATCGCGGAGAATTGGTCCCGTCGCTTTCCGTGGAGGCGCTCCGCGTTGCGCAAGGGGCGGATGCTACACTGGTCACAACCAGCGATGGCAGCGGTGAAACTGAGGGTTTGCCGGGCGCTGTGGTATCCGTGCGGACGGGCGAGTTCGATGCACCGACCAATGCCGCTGGTGAATTGTTGCTGCATTTCACCGGACCTGCTCCGGAGAGGATCGTGCCCGCTTGGCGCATTCTGGCAGAGGATGTGACAGCAGAGGATTTGAGTGCCGAAGTTGCGGGACAGATCGTCTTTGTCGGCGCCAGCGCGACCGGATTACGTGACCTTGTCAGCACTCCGCTAAATGAAGGCGAGCCGGGCGTCACTGTTCATGCGCAGGCGGCTGAACAGATGATCCTTGGAACGTATCTGACACGGCCTGACTGGGCACGCGGTGTAGAGCTTCTATTGATCCTTGCGCTGGGTATCGGCCTGGCATTGATCTTGCCCAAAGTCGGTGCGGTGCCGGGGGCAATCATTGGGCTAGCGGGGATGGCCGCCGTCGCTGCGGGAAGCTGGATTGCTTTCGATCAGGCGCGCTATCTTCTCGACCCGACTTATCCGGTGCTGACGATAATCACGGTGTATGGTGTGCAAACGCTGTACGGGTTTTACCGCGAGGAACAGCAGCGCGCTTATATTCATAACGCATTTGACCGCTATCTCTCGCCCGAAATGGTGCGCCAGATTGCCAGCAATCCCGGAAAGCTGGAACTCGGCGGTGAAGAGCGCGAGATGACGGTGTTGTTCTGCGACATTCGCGGTTTCTCGCG
>JAHDDJ010000412.1 GCA_020629385.1 Erythrobacter sp. | reverse complement strand
TCATCGTCCTCGTTCTCTTCCTCCATCTTGTCGACAGGAGGTTCCTTCGACAGCATGGCGTCTAGATCGAGGATTTCGCGAAGCTGCATCTCTTCATTGTTGAGCGCTTCGGACCAGTGAATGATCGCGTGGAATGTAATCGGGCTTTCGCACAGACCGATAATCATCGTGTCACGGCCAGCCTCGATACGCTTGGCAATCGCAATTTCACCCTCGCGGCTGAGCAGCTCGACAGCGCCCATCTCGCGTAGATACATTCGAACGGGGTCGTCGGTGCGGTCGCCGGTTGTCGTCTTCTTGGCGGCGGCGGCAGGCTTCTTGGCTTCCTTGCCATCCTTGCCAACGCTGATTTCCTCGACTTCTGCGGCTTCGGCTTTCTCGGCCTCGGCTTCCTCGTCATTCTCGACGATGTTGACGCCCATCTCGGACAGCGCGGTCTGCACGTCCTCGATCTGGTCGGAAGTCATGTCACCCGGCAGCGCGGCGTTCATTTCGTCATAGGTGACGTAACCCTTGCGCTTGGCTTTGGTGATCAGCTTTTTGACCGACGCTTCCTTGAGGTCGATCAGCGGTGCATCGTCTTTTTCGGATTTAGCTTTCGAGGCCATAAATCTGTTTCAGTCCGTTCCTGTGTCGTCTTTGCCCGATCCCGGGGCCTGACGCTCTGAATCACTTTGAGCTGCACGCGCAGCTCTGTTGCTTACCATTTGCCCGAGTCGCCGTTCAAATTCCAGCTTTCGTTTGAGCAAGCGCTGCTGCTCAGCAAAAGCACCTTCCGGATCGGTTTCAAACCGCGCTGTGGCCGCCGACAAGGCAGCTTCCAGCGCAGGCCTTTCGACCAGCAGGGATACGGCTTCAGCCAGATCGTCGCGAGCAGCTTTCGGATCGATACCTTCACGAAGGAAGGAGAAACGGGTTTCATCCGGCGCTGCAACAATGGCCTCTGCGTCCAATATGGGAGAAGTATCGCCCGGTTCAAGCATTTCGGCCGCTTCTATCAACGAATCTATTGCCGGACCGATTTTGCCGTCGTGGTTGGCCAGTCGTTCAAGCTGGTCTGCGTGTGCCAGTACCTGATCCGGGAAACGTGCCAATCCGGCGAGCACGGCTTTGGCCAACACGTCCCGGCTGCCGCCACTGATAGCGCGTTTTAGTCGATTGGCCGCATCAGCGGAAAGCTTGGGATTAGCCTGTTTGAAGCCGCCCGGTTTCCATTCGCGTTTCACCCATGGTTTTTGCTCTCTCGGCGGGAAGGCGAAGGCGGAAAACCGTTCCAGCAATTCGCGTTTGTAGAGCGCACGAATATCGGGGTCTTGGATCAGGTCGACATGCTCCAGCAAGCGCGCTTTGAGCCCTGCCTTGTCCTCTGGCGAATTGAGCGGCTGTGCATCGCGTTCAAACTGCCACAGCGTGTCGAGCAGTGATCCTGCATTCTCCAGCAGTTCGTCCATGGCCTTGCGGCCTTTCTGCTTCAACAGATCATCGGGGTCGAGGCCGCTAGGCAGGCGAACAATTCGTAGGGAGTGCGCAGGGCGTAGCATCGGCAGTGCACGCGATATGGCGCGCATCGCAGCGCGTTGACCGGCCGCATCGCCATCAAAACACAGGATTGGCGTTTCGACCATGCGCCACAGCATCTCTAACTGCCGTTCGGTAAGCGCCGTTCCCATCGGCGCAACAGCGTCCTCGATCCCGGCAGCGGCGAGGGCGATGACATCCATATACCCCTCGACCACCACGACGCGGTTGGTCTGGCGCGAGGCGGGGCCTGCACGGTGCAGATTGTAGAGATTGCGTCCCTTGTCGAAGAGCGGGGTATCGGGAGAATTGAGGTATTTCGGCGCTTTGGTGTT
>JAHDDJ010000411.1 GCA_020629385.1 Erythrobacter sp. | reverse complement strand
CTGTCCTGTGTCGGAATCCATGTGCGATTGAGCGTCGCCTGCCCCTGGCTCAGCAAATAGGGATGCTCCCCGCCTGCAGTCTGTTCAGGCGTGAGCCATTGCAGAGCTGCCGCATCCTTGGCCGTATAGGCAATAGTGATTTCTCGCGCATCGCCCATGGTGATCGTGAATGGTGCGCCCTTGCCTTCAATCTCTTCGCCAATGGTGTATTCAAGCGGCTTGCCGTCCGCATCGGTAACCGAAGACACATCGTACCCGTCATTGTCGAGCACGATGGTGTCGGCGTCCGCATCTGCAATGATATCAATCATCGCGCTGCCCGATACGGTTTGCTCCGCGAAATCCAGATCGAGATCCAGATCGACATGAGTCACCCGGGCAGTGTCCGGCTGAGCAAATGTCTGATCGTCAACCGCATCCGCCGAGGTCAGAACGGGCGAAACGGCCGGGGCATCACTTCCACTGTCGCTGGCAGAATTGCAGGCACTCAATAACAACAGGCTGGCGGCGGCGAGAAAACGCATCGGGCTCTCCGGATATTCAAAAAAGAATTACCCTCTCCCGTTGGCGCATCGAGGAATTGCAAGCAACCCACCTTCTGCATGCGAAGGGGTTAGGTGATCATACGCAGCCCTCCCGAAGGCGCAAATTCACCATCACGCTTCATTTCTCTCGGTCATGGTCCAAGTCCATAACGCCCCTCTCCCCGTGGCACCGCGCCGGCAGCGTAGTCGTTTATCGACTCGCTTGCCGGCGCGGGTCACAACTTTGGGCGGGCAGGCCGACTGCGTGTTGCTCGATTTGTCCTTGACCGGCGCACGCATCGGCCTGCCCGCTTCAAGCCACCTGATCGCAGAAACAAAATGCGGTAGCGGAGCAGAAGTTGAATGGGATGGCCATTCCGCCTTCGGTTTCATTGCATGGATTGCCAATAGAACGGACAGTTTCGAATTCGGAATCCATTTCGACCAGATCATCACGCCGCAGGCGCTAATCGCAACTCGCGATATCCATGATGAGTTCTGGGACAATGGTGGATTCAGCTCGCTCCAACGGGATACCGCAAGACGCTGGGTCAAAGGTATTGGCGGGTAGCCAAGCTCAGCCGACTATCAGCCGTCCGTCCACAACCGATATCGTGGGCGCAGCCAGCAACGCGCCGCATCGCCCTTCGCTTTCCAAACCGCTATCCAGCGAAAATGCATATCCGTGCCAAGGGCAAACGACACGATCGTCGGTATCAAGCTCCGCATCCGCCAATGGCCCCAGCATATGCGGACATACCGCCGCATGCGCGACCCACGCGTTGCCGTGAAAGCGTATTGCGAACTTTCCAGTCGCCAATTCGACCGTATGGGTCTTGCCCCGGTCAAGCGTAGCAACCGGACCAAGATCGATTGTTGTAGGCAAGTCTGCTTGCTTATTTTTGCGATGGTCAAGCGCATGCTGTCGGGCCGACATCAGGGCTTCATCCTCGTCATAGAGCGTCTTGTACTGGGCCTGGAGATAACCGAGGATCATAGCAGACTGCTCTTCCGTTTCCGGTTCCTGCGGCACATAAAAGCGCACCTCGACCTCGATCAATCGCCCGTCTGTAGCGCCCTTATCGGTGGCTTGGGTATGGATCTGCACCCCCTCGCCCGTGCCGGAAAGAACCGTGGTCGCCCAATAGTGGTTGGACCGATCCACCAGCAATTGCACCTCTTGCTCGCCGCCGCCAGCCGCAGGTGGGAGCGTTGTCCGGCACCGCCAGCCCCACTCGCCTTGATCGATCAACTCAATCGAGGCAAAGGATGACGGATGCACGAAAGGAAGATGCTCCCAATCATAGGCATTCTCCATCATCCGGCTCAG
>JAHDDJ010000410.1 GCA_020629385.1 Erythrobacter sp. | reverse complement strand
TCATGTGGTTAACGCCGCTACTGGGTTGTGGGATTTGGCTGTTGGTGCGTGGAATGATTTGTCGTCCGGTGTTCTTCAGGCTGCGAAGATTCTGTATGACGTGCTCAGAGGGTGTTTATCTAATCTGACTGATGCGGTCGGAATGGTTAAGGGACTATTGGAAAACACTGTGGACTTCTATAGCGATCCGGCTGGATATGTGCAGGGTCAAGTTGATTTAGTTACGGCGATGTTTGATGCGGCGCAGGAGGACCCTGAGGCGTTTGCGTTGGAGATGGGTAAGGAAGCAATTGAGTACCAGTTGTTGGTTGATGAGCCGGCGCAGTGGATTGGTAAATACGGGTGCGAGATAGCGTTGGGTATTTTGACAGGCGGTTCGTCAGTGATAGCGCAGCGTTTCGGCTCGGTTGCGAAGTTCATGTTGAAGTTAAACAAGTTCATGGAGAAGCTGAAGCTCGACAAGTTTCCTGGTTCGAGTAAGCGTGATCGTGATGGGCGTGATGGTGATCGTGAGAACGATGATGATTCGTTGTGTGTGATTGGGGCGGCTTGTGCTTGTCGGAAGAATAGTTTCCCGACTGGCACACAGGTTCGTACCGCTGTTGGGTTGACGCCGATTGAGCAGATCACGCCTGGGATGTTGGTATTGGCTGCTGATCCTGTGTCTGGTGTGTGGTCGTATGAGACTGTTGTGGATCAGTGGTCTCATGTTGATGACGGTCGTCTTGTGACGGCTGTTCTCGAGGATGGTTCTGAGGTCACGGCTACTGACGATCACCTGTTCTGGGTTGATAGTGATGGGGCGTGGGTTGAGTTAGATGATGTCGGCCCCGGCGATTCGTTGTTGACTCCTGATGGTGTTGCGACTGTTGCCCATGTTGTGTTGTGGCCTCAAGCTAACCAGCTTGTGTGGGAGCTGGATACGGCTGGCCCGGACACGTTCACCGTCTGGACCGGCACGAACGACGTCTTAGTCCACAACTGCAACGCAGAAGGAGATATTGGTGGCTGGGACCAGAGGGATGGGAATGGGCTGTCTAGAAGAGAGCATGTCGAAAGGCACAATAACGATATTCCAGATAGAGATGGTCCCCATGGAGTGTTTGCTGATGATGCGGTAGAGACTGTTGTTAAGGCATGGGAGAAGGCCATCGAAATGGAACTTGAAGGTGTCGTTCAGCCAAATGGAAACATTAGATACGAGGTGCCTTATCCAGATGCGGGCCTTCAGGGAGGTAATCCAGACCTTCCCGGTCATGGCGATGTTCTAGATACTGTCACCATTGTTGTGAAGCCTCCGAACAACGATATTATTACTGCTTTCCCTTCGTAGCTTGGGGTTTAGATGAGTGTTACTGCCAGAAGTTTTGCGATGCACAGGGACGCGGAAAGAGGATCGCGGGGTAGCGAAGGGGTTGCCTTCGTGATCATGCCGGGAGGCGAGGTGGGTCACATCTACTTCTACTGCTGGGAGTACGGTTTGTGCTGGGATTCGTTTGAAGAAGTTGGCGTTGGCATGTTTCCTGATCCTCAGCCAGATGGCTTAATTGAGCCAGCAACTTTGGTCCAGATCTGTGAGGCGGGCCTGAGCAGTAAAGTAGACTTTTTTTACGGCGTAACCCGTGATGCGGGGTCTCAGAACTGGCGAATAGAGCGTCGGGTAGAAGCGCCATGAGAACGTAGGAATGTCGCCTATTGCTAGCGGCGTTTGTTGACGTTTGGTTCGTCGTTGTGGAGGGTTTCAGCTGGCGATCGAGGATGGTGATCCCGGTAAAGCTTGCCAAGATTACGGAGCTTGTGACGGCTGATCCTGTGTCTGGTGTGTGGTCGTATGAGACTGTTGTGGATCAGTGGTC
>JAHDDJ010000409.1 GCA_020629385.1 Erythrobacter sp. | reverse complement strand
CCGCAAACCGAAGATGCCGGCGATGACGAATATTCCTATGGCTACCGCCTGTGGAATGCAGGCTTCTATCCCGAGGCCCAGCAGCAACTGACCATGTTCGTTGAAAAATATCCGAACCACTCGCGCACGACTTACGGACGCAACCTGCTTGGCCGCGCCTATCTTGATGATGGCAAACCGGGTGATGCGGCGCCATGGTTCCTGCGCAATTATCAGGCGAACAAGCAGGATGCCCGCGCGCCCGACAGCCTGTTGTATCTGGCAGAGGCGATGATTGCCCTTAACGATACGAACCGCGCCTGTATCGCTCTGGCGGAATTCGGGGACACATATCCGGCACTGGCGTCGGGTCGTTTGTCGGCGCAATATCAGCGCAATCTCGGCAAGGTTACGTGTAATTGATAGGCTGGTTGCCCCTGATCTGGTCGAACGGTTCAAGGCTGATCTGAACGGCCTTTGGAACGGTAAAGGCAAACTCGGAATAGCCGTATCCGGCGGGCCGGACAGTCTCGCCTTGCTGCTTCTGGCGCAAGCAGCTTTTCCGGGTCAAGTTTGTGCAGCCACTGTCGATCACGGCTTGCGCAAAGCCAACGCAGACGAAGCTTCTATGGTGGCTGCCTTATGCGGCGAATTTGGCGTTCCCCATGCGATCCTGTCGGTTACGGTCGATCCGGGGAATATCCAGAGCAATGCCCGGGCGGCACGTTACGATGCCTTGGACGCGTGGGCCGCCGCGCATGATGTGAGCGCCATTGCCACTGCCCACCACGCCGACGATCAGGCCGAGACATTCCTGATGCGGCTCAATCGCGGAAGCGGGCTCGCGGGCTTGTCCGGTATCCGGCGCGACACGGTGTCACCGAGTGGCAAGACCCGTGTGCTGCGCCCCCTGCTCGATTGGCGCAAGGCGGAGCTGGAACGCTGCGTGGCCGATGCCGGAATCGAGGCTGCGCAAGATCCGTCGAATGCGGATGACAGGTTTGATCGTGCCCGCATGCGCAAACATCTCGCCGAAGCGGATTGGCTGGATGTCGAAGCCATCGCCCGCAGCGCCTCCCATCTGGCCTCGGCGCAGGATGCGTTTGACGCGCTCGCCAAACAGCAGATGGAGACGAACGTCACCCGAACGGGGTCGCGCTATGTCTATCGGCCGACGGGGCCGGCAGATGTGCAGATGCTGGTTATGGAACGCCTGATTGCGCGCTTTGATGGCGCAGCCCGACGCTCCGCCGTGGCTGAATTGCGGGGCAAATTGCTCGCTGGTCAGCGCGGGAATCTGGCCGGAGTGCTGGTGACCAATGTGGGCGGTGCCTGGCGGTTCGAGGCAGAACCGCAGCGCAAATCAGGCTGATCAGATAATCGAATCGCCCTTGCCGATGCGCTTGCCGCGGGTGATGATGACCTTGTCACCCTTTTTGGCGATGGCGAACAGTTTGGCGGCAAATTCGTTCGGCGTGCCGACACAGCCATGGCTGGCATAGCCGTTTTCGACTTCAGACCCGTGGATCGCAATCCCGTCCCATGTCAGCCGCATCGTATAGGGCATCGGGACGTTGTAGATGGACGAAATATTGTCCTTCTTCTTTTGCAGGATCGGGAAAGTGCCGAGCGGTGTCGGATGGTCTTGAGTGCCGAGCAACACGGCGGTTGCGCCGATTTCATAACCGCCCTTGAATACGGATAGCACGCGCGCGTCGAGATCGACTGTCATGATCAGCGGACCATCGGGCACGCCCTCGTCATCCCAGTGCCATTCGCCATATTTGATCGGGCCGTCGATCGGCAGAACGCGTTTGATGACGAATCGTTCGTCCTTCGGCTCGGGCTTGGGTTCGGGGATCGGCTGGATCACAGGTTCGGA
>JAHDDJ010000408.1 GCA_020629385.1 Erythrobacter sp. | reverse complement strand
TCGTAACAAGGTAGCCGTACCGGAAGGTGCGGCTGGAATACCTCCTTTTAAGAGAGCATCCGACGCCGGATCCTCGGTTCTTTCGCACCGTGTTCAATTTTTTTCGTTTTCTGGGGAGAAATGAGGTTGAGTCCCGTAGCTCAGCTGGTTAGAGCGCTACACTGATAATGTAGAGGTCGGCAGTTCAAGTCTGCCCGGGACTACAGATTTATGTGGCGATGGGGGATTAGCTCAGCTGGCTAGAGCGCCTGCCTTGCACGCAGGAGGTCACCGGTTCGACTCCGGTATCCTCCACCAAGTATACATGATAGAGGACATTCCGATGGGTATGTCCGGGCGGTCCCATGGATGGGGACGCCGGCGGTTCGATTCCGCCGATCGCCACAGAGGGACACCGAGAGGGTGCCCGAAAAGTTCATTGACAGTTGGGGATGCATTCCGGAAACTATCCGGATGCTGACAAAAAGTAGTCCCGCGCATTGTGCGCGGAGATGACGGATAACGAGAATTTATGATTGGTGACCGCGCGTGCGGGAACCATTGTTCATTATGTTATATACAGGCGAAGAAGCTAATGAGGGTGCATGGGGGATGCCTAGGCTTCCGAAGACGACGAAGGACGTGGTAAGCTGCGAAAAGCCGTGGGGAACTGCAAACGAGTTTTGATCCACGGATGTCCGAATGGGGCAACCCGGCATACTGAAGGTATGCAGCGAAAGCGTGAACCCCGGGAACTGAAACATCTAAGTACCGGGAGGAAAAGATAACAATAGTTATTCCCCGAGTAGTGGCGAGCGAAAGGGGACTGGCCTAATCCGTGCGAGTCAGTGGAACAGGTTGGGAAGCCTGGCCGCAGAGGGTGAGAGCCCCGTACACGAAGACGACCACGGAGAATCAAGTAGGGCGGGACCGGAGAAATCCTGTCCGAAGACGGCGGCACCATCCGCCAAGGCTGAATACTCACGGAAGACCGATAGCGAACCAGTACCGTAAGGGAAAGGTGAAAAGGACCCCGAGCAGGGGAGTGAAAAGAACCTGAAACCATGCACCTGCAAGCGGTCGGAGCCCTTAGGGGTGACGGCGTGCCTTTTGCATAATGAGCCTACGAGTTACTCCCGTCCGCCGAGTTTAAGTGCCTAAGGCGCGTAGGCGTAGCGAAAGCGAGTCTGAACAGGGCGTTCAGGCGGACGGGGTAGACGCGAAACCCGGTGATCTACCCATGGGCAGGTTGAAGTTCCGGTAAAACGGAATGGAGGACCGAACCCGTTGACGTTGAAAAGTCTTGGGATGACCTGTGGGTAGGGGTGAAAGGCCAATCAAACCGGGAAATAGCTCGTACTCCCCGAAATGCATTTAGGTGCAGCGTGGGGGCTGTGTGTCACGGAGGTAGAGCTACCGATAGGGCTAGGGGGCTTCGCGGCCTACCAACCCCTGACGAACTCCGAATGCCGTGACGCAAAGCCACGCAGTGAGGCGTTGGGTGCTAAGGTCCTACGCCGAGAGGGAAAGAACCCGGACCACCGGCTAAGGTCCCCGAGTGCGGACTAAGTTGAATGAACGAGGTGGGGCCGCAGTGACAGCCAGGATGTTGGCTTGGAAGCAGCCATTCATTTAAAGAGTGCGTAACAGCTCACTGGTCGAGCGGCCCTGCGCGGAAAATAATCGGGCATCAAGTCCACCGCCGAAGCCGTGGATTGTAATTTATTACAGTGGTAGGGGAGCATTCCGTATGCGACGAAGTCCCAGCGCGAGCTGGGTTGGAGCGTACGGAAAAGCAAATGTAGGCATGAGTAACGATAAGACGGGTGAAAAACCCGTCCGCCGTAAGACCAAGGTTTCCTGTTCTACGCTAATCGGAACAGGG
>JAHDDJ010000407.1 GCA_020629385.1 Erythrobacter sp. | reverse complement strand
CAAATTGTTGGTTGTTGGAATGACTAACAACCTCGATTAATCGGGTCATCACCCAACTCAGGTCACCGACATCGTCCATCCAAACGAGTTCTGCATTCCGCAGATTGTGATCCCGCTTGCGGCCCGCAAGCAGCGCGTCATCGGTGGGCATTTTGGCGATTGCGGTAACAATGCGATCACATTCCCACGTCGTGAACGCATCGGGCACTGAGTGTACACCCATCATGCCGCCCACCATTTATGGATCATTGTTCGCGTCTGCATCAATGCACAGCCGGTTTCCCGGATCGATCCGATAGGTCGTCGAATATTTTTATAATTTCTGCGGATTCAGCGCGATCAAGTGCGGCGTTTGCGATCTCTTCTTCCGTCCAAATCCAGGTCTTCGCAGGATCATGAAGCATCGCCCAACTTGCAAACAATCGACTTTGTATCTTGAGATTCAGGAGTTCTTTGACCCCGGCATGGCGATCATCGCGACAAATCCTTGCATAGGCCGCGCGCACTGCATCTTCCGGACCTTCCAATAGTTGAAGGTAGATGTCATGTCGACAAACCAGCGCGCCAGTCACGTTATCCCGCTTATTACAGCGTCTGGCATCGAGCAAAATGCCTGCCAATGTCGGCTCATCGTATCCAAACGGCTGTGACGCATAAACGATCTGAATGAGACTTGTGATGAATTGGCTCCCTGCGGGATTGAGCGATGCATGAAAGTACTATGGTAGAGGCACGGTCACATCGCTTCAGATGAGGACAGTACCGCTTCGGCGACGCTGAGTCTCGACCAAAGTGAACGAACGGCCAATTTGGAGAATACCGTCTCAACAAAGCGATTCTTGCGCCATGACCGCGCAGCATCCCTGCTTGAGTAAATACGGCAAGGAAATAAGGCAGTTTTGTCTGGAGCGTGTGAATCCGCAGCAAGGCAGCACCAATAATCAAACGCTTGCCGCATTTTCCACGTTAAGGACGCAGGCCACAAGAAACTTGAACTCGCAGGATGGCTTCGATCCTAACCTGGGGTGCAGCGCAGCAAGACCGTGATACGATGCCTTGTTAACGTCGTGTTGACGTTGTGGAGGGCGCGGCGGATCGGAGGATCAGTCATGGAGACACCAAACCTACCAGCCATTCGCGCACTTCGCCCTGCCTGGAACAAGGGTCGCATCGTTGGCCAGAAACGACCGCTGAAGCCCAAACATGTTTGGGCGATCCGAGTTCGGCTGGAATTGGCCGAGAACCATCGCGACCTCGCGTTGTTCAACATGGCAATCGACAGCAAGCTTCGCGGGTGTGATCTCGTGAAGATGAAGGTGGTTGACGTCATGGCATCCAGCCAGATTAAGGAACGGGCGTCGGTGTTACAGAGCAAGACACAGAAACCTGTACGGTTTGAGATATCGGAAGGGACTAGAGCGTCAGTTGAGAAATGGATGGAAGACGAATTGATGGTCGGGTCAGAATATCTTTGGCCAGGGCGTTTTCACGAACGACTGCACATTTCGACCCGTCAATACGCGCGGATCGTACGCGACTGGGTCACTTCGATCGGCCTTGAAGCGACGGCCTATGGCACCCATTCGATGCGCCGCACCAAGGTTACGCAGATCTATAAAAAGACGGGAAATCTCCGAGCGGTGCAGCTACTGCTTGGTCACACCAAGATGGATAGCACGGTCCGGTATCTCGGCGTCGAGCTAGAAGATGCATTGGCTATCGCGGAAGCCATTGAAATCTAAAACCTTGGGCCGCCTGCAAGGGCGGCTCAGAGTTGCCCTTCATTGAGCGATTAATTTGCTGCGACTGTAGCCCGCTTTGCGGTCATTCGCTGCAGGCGCCAACTCCGAGCTTCGTCAATCTCA
>JAHDDJ010000406.1 GCA_020629385.1 Erythrobacter sp. | reverse complement strand
AGATACATAACCGGCGCAAAGAGATAGCCGAGCAATTGTTGGAAGCTGATATCGGGATAGCCGAACCAGCCACCGATGCCGCCGAGAATGCCGTTCGCCAGCGCCACCAGAGCAACGAACACCATGACCATCGCACCCACAGCGACCGCCAGCTTGACGCCGGTCTGCGTGCCTTGCGCGGCAGCTTCAATAACGTTTGCAGGTTTATGGCCTTCCTCGAACGTTTCGGCGATTTCGACTTCCTGCGCTTTGCCGCCTTCGGTCAATGCCGCCGGACCACCAGCGCTGATGCGTGCTTCGGGCAGTTTGATTTCGTCCGTTTCTGCACCGGACAAAGCCGCGGCATCGCGGGCGAGATCGCTCTCGTCATCGGGCATGATGATTTTGGCCATCAGGATACCGCCCGGCGCGGACATAAAGGCGGCGGCGAGCAGGAACGGCACCGCTTCCGAGCCGATAAAGCTGGCATAGGCGGCCAGAATGGTACCGGCGACACCAGCCATGCCGACGCTCATCAGCGTGAACAGACGGCTTGGCGAAAGCGAGGCCAGATAGGGCCGCACGACCAGCGGGCTTTCCGACTGACCGACAAAGATGTTCGCCGCGCTGCCCAGCGCCTCGACCTTGCTGATCCCGGTAATCCAGCCAATCGCGCCGCCTACCCAGCGGACCAGCTTTTGCATGATGCCCCAATGATAGAGAATTGACACAATTGCCGCGAAGAACACAATCACGGGCAGCGCCGCGATTACAAATGTGTTGGTGAACGGGTTCGCATCCATCGGGCCGAATACGGCGGCGATGCCGATCTTCGAATAATCGAGCAATGCGATCACGCCGTCGGACAGGAACTGGATCGCCTGCACGCCCCATGGTGTTCGCAGCACGAGCAGTGCCATCAATGCCTGCAAAGCAAAGGCGGCACCCACAACACGCAGCTTGATCCGTTTCTTTCCGGTCGAAAGCAGAAAGGCGATGCCCAGAATTGCGATGATGCCGAGTAGGCTGGTGACAATCGGATGCATAGAAATGGTGCTCGCTTGATCCCGTCCGGGCCCCCGTGCCCGAATCTCGCTGAATATGATGGTGCTGCAATCGCCTTTTGCGCTGCATCCGTCAAACCCTCTGCCCACAGACGATTGCCGCACTGTGGCTTTCCTTTTTGAGCGCAAATCAATAGGCACTGCGCATGACTGACAGCGCGCCGACACATTCCATGCCCCGATCGATGTTCTTTATCGCCCTGCTTTACGGCGGGATGACCGTTATTGCCGGGGTCCTCGGTTTTAAGCAGGTCGCGCTTGGCCCACTCGCTGTCGAGGCAGGAATATTCGCCTTTCTCATGCTGGTCGTTCTGTCGAGCACCACTGCGCAGCTCTATGGCGACACAATGGCCAACAAGCTGGTGCTGTGGGGATTTGTCCCTCTGGCCATGTCCGCCCTGTTGGTTGTGATTGTGTTGTTCCTGCCGCCATCGGATAAAATGCCGGGCGAAAATATCGTGGCTTTCAACACAGTGTTGTCCCAGACACCGCGCATCATGATGGCAGGGCCAGTGGCTTACGGCGTCTCACTATTTCTCAACGTCTGGCTATTCAGCAAACTGCGAGGTTCGGGCGACAATGACGGGACTGCCAGCCTGATGGTGCGCGGCGCGATTGCATCAGCGCTTAGTCAGGCGATCGACACGCTGATCTTCATCACACTGGCATTCTACGGCGAATTCCCGATCGGTTCGCTGCTGCTCGGCCAGATGCTCGCCAAAGTCGTTCTGTCGCTGGTGTTGGTGCCGTTCCTGATTACAGGTTTCGTCTTGTTCGCCCGCTGGCTGGACAGCAAACCCGCTTAAGGATTGCGCAAAACCGC
>JAHDDJ010000405.1 GCA_020629385.1 Erythrobacter sp. | reverse complement strand
CTCAGCCCTTCCTTGCCATATTCCGCGCCGAAGCCGGACTGTTTGTGCCCGCCAAACGGGGCGAAGGGCGAGAGGTGGAGGAATTCGTTGATCCACACCGTGCCGGTTTCCAGCTGTTCAGCGATTTCGACGCCTTTGTCGGTGTCCTTGGTCCAGACAGCGCCCGCGAGGCCGTATTCGGAATTGTTGGCGCGTGAAATGACTTCCTCTTCGGTGCTGAATTTCATCAGCGGCATGACCGGGCCGAATTGTTCTTCGGCCACGATCCGCGCATCTTCCGGCGGGTTATCCATGATGGTGATCGGCACGTAATAGCCGGTGCCCGAAGGATCGACATCGCCGCCGGTCAGGAACTTGTAGCCATTGGCCTTGGCGTCTTCGATCAATTCGCACACGCGGTCGAATTGTTTCTTGTTCTGGATCGGGCCGACGCCGGTTCCCTGCTGCGATCCGTCACCCACTTTTACATTTTTGGCGACTTCCGCGATCGCTGCGGACAGCTCGTCATAAATGTCTTCGTGGATATAGATGCGCTTGGCGGCCACGCAGATCTG
Source organism: Erythrobacter sp. (assembly GCA_020629385.1). Taxonomy (GTDB): domain Bacteria; phylum Pseudomonadota; class Alphaproteobacteria; order Sphingomonadales; family Sphingomonadaceae; genus Pontixanthobacter. The sequence goes on along the minus strand of JAHDDJ010000405.1, from coordinate 1,321 downwards.
GCCTGCGTTGGAGAAGCTGGACCAGAACAATTGTTCGGCGACTTTCTCCACATCGGCATCGGGCAGGACGATGGAGGCATCGTTGCCGCCCAGTTCCAGCGTAATGCGCTTTAGGTCTTTCGACGCCCCTTCCATGATTTTCTTGCCGGTCGCGGTGGAGCCGGTGAAGGTGATCTTGTCGATATCCTCATGCTCGGTAATCATCGGCCCGAGCGAATCTTCGCCAGTGATGATGTTGACCACGCCAGCGGGCACAATGTCCTTGATCAGCTCGGCAATGCGGAGCGTCGCCAGCGGCGTGAAAGGCGAGGGTTTGAGCACGATGGTGCAGCCACTCAGCATGGCGGGCGCGATCTTCTGCATCGCCATCATCACCGGGAAATTCCATGGCACAATACCGCCGACCACGCCGACCGGAACGCGGCGGGTGCGGCTGAGGCGGGTGTCGCTGTCTTCGTTGATCTCGTCATCGAGGCTCAGGGTCGATTGTGCTGCCATCATGCCTGCCGCGCCGTAGATCTCGCCCTTGGCTTGTTCGTGCGGTTTGCCCTGTTCGCTGGTGAGCAGGCGGAACAATTCGTCGGCATTTTCCTTGATCGCGCCAGCCATCTGCTGGATCACGGCGCGACGGTCATCAATCGGGGTTTTCGACCATGTCTTGAACGCTTTGCGCGCGGCCGCGACGGCGCGGTCCAGCTCGTCCTTGCCGCAAGCGGGGACCAGGCCGATGACTTCTTCATTGGCCGGGTTCAGAACCTCCATCGTGTCGGCTGTGCCGACCAGTTCGCCATCGATCAGGTTTTGATACGTCTTCGTCATGATTGTCTCCCAAAATACGTGTCACCCCGTCAATGCACGGGATGCCGATTCGTTGCGTGCTGCAACCTAACATGCAGCAGAGAAAACGCTAAGCGGTTTGCGCGTCGAGGCCAGGCGCCATTCCGGGCGCCATCCCCGGCACCATCAGAGTGCGTTCTCCGCCATATTCCTCGCGGATGACGATCAGGCCGAGGCTCTCGAGGTGATCGAGCAGTCGGCGGATACGGCCCGGAGAACTGGTGCCATAGGCGGCGGCCAGCTCGTCCTGATCGGGCGTATCGCCTTGCAGCGCGGCGCGCAGGATTACGAGATAGGGCGCGAGGATATCGCTTTCGATAGTCGCTGCCTTTTCGCGAACTGTGGCTTGCGCATCCTCTTCCAGCGTGTCGATCCGCGCAATCGCAAAGGCAAAATCGCGGCGAAACCTCTCCATATCCATGCCCACTGTATGGGCCCCGGCGGCGCGGCACCGCGAAAGGAAGGACTGGAACAGAGAGGATGC
>JAHDDJ010000404.1 GCA_020629385.1 Erythrobacter sp. | reverse complement strand
CTTCAGGCGGTTGTTGGCGACATCAAATAGCCGCTTGGTTTCCATCGCATAGCGGTTGATCGGATATTCGTATTTCTCCGGCGCATAGGCGTAGAAATGGCCGAAACCGCCGCCGATGAAAGGCGCGCTGCCAACCTGCCAGAACAGCCAGCTCAGCGTTTCTGCACGGGCGGCAGCATCGGTGGGCAGAAATTTGCCGAATTTCTCTGCCATATGCATCAGGATCGCGCCGCTTTCGAAAACGCGGATGGGCGCTTCGCCGGAATGATCCACCATCGCAGGTATTTTCGAGTTGGGATTGATGTCGACAAAACCGCTGGTGAATTGCGACCCGTCGCCGATATTGATCAGCCACGCATCATATTCGGCATCAGAATGGCCTGCCTCGAGCAGCTCTTCGAAAATGATGTTTGCTTTGACGCCGTTGGGCGTGGCGAGCGAATAGAGCTGGTGCGGATGATCGCCGCGCGGCAATTCCTGTTCGCGCTGTGCCCCGGCTGTCGGGCGATTGATGGCGGCAAAACGCCCGCCACTTTCGCTGTCATAGGTCCACACTTGGGGCGGGGTGTAGGTCGGGTCGGCCATCGGGGTTCTCCTGCAAAATTCTGTTCTGTGTTCGCTAAGTGGAGGCAGCCGGTTACGAGGACAAGGAAATATCGCCTTGCAGGCTGGGAAGCGGTTCTTCCATGATGGCTTGCACAAGAGTATCCTTTTGGGATACTGAGATCCCATGCACTTGGCAGGTCAGAAAATCCGGCAATGGAGAGAGGCGCAATCGCCGCCGCTCAATGCTGCCGAATTCGGCCAGCGTTTCGGCGATCCGAAGCCTTGGCCCAGCCGTACTGTCTATGGCTGGGAAACCAAGGGCAAGATCGCCCGTGCCGCCGTCCAGATGCGGCTGGCTGAACTGGGCATTTGCGATCCCGCCGACTGGCTGACCCCCGCCATCACATCCGATGAACCTGAAAGCACCACAATGAGCAGTGACACGCATCCCTTCTATTGCGCCCATACGCATGGCTTCGTCCGTGTTGCGACCAGCACGCCGCAGGTCCGGACAGCCGATGTTGCGTTCAATCGCGATGCAATCCTGACCGAGGCGAAGCGTGCGCACGACGCGAAAGTCGATCTGGTGGTGTATCCGGAATTATGCGTGTCCAGCTATGCGATTGATGATCTGCATTTGCAGGGCGCGCTTCTCGATGCAGTGGAGGAGGCAGTGGCCGATATTGTTGCAGCATCTGCCACGCTATCACCGGTTCTGCTGATCGGTGCCCCGCTGCGCCGCAATGGCAAAATCTACAATTGCGCTTTGGCGATAGCCGGGGGCAAGCTGCTGGGCGTGGTGCCGAAGAGCTATTTGCCCAATTACCGCGAATATTATGAGAAGCGCTGGTTTGCGCACGGACGCAGCGTTCGCGGAGAGGGGCAGCGGATCACCGTAGCCGGGCAGTCTGTGCCTTTTGGGACAGACCTGATTTTCCGGGCATCCAACCTGCCGGGCTTCGCCATGTTTGTGGAGATTTGCGAAGATTACTGGAGCCCCAATCCACCCTCGACACTTGGCGCGCTGGCGGGGGCAACAATTCTCGCCAACCTGTCGGCATCCAACGTCACTATCGGCAAATCGGACGAACGGCATATGCTCGCCCGCGCGCAATCGAGCCGTGCCATCGCCGCTTATGCCTATTCGGCCAGCGGTCATGGAGAGAGCACCACAGACCTTGCGTGGGACGGGCAGGGCATGATTTACGAGCTGGGCGATTTGCTGGCGGAGAGCGAGCGCTTCAGTATGGATGCAGAACTCAGCATCGCGGACGTGGATTGCGAACGCATCCTGTCGGAACGCACGCGTAACCAGACCTTCAACGACGCCGCAGAAGCAGAGGGTTGTCCTGAAAA
>JAHDDJ010000043.1 GCA_020629385.1 Erythrobacter sp. | reverse complement strand
CCGCGATCGCTGACCGGATCAAGGAAGATACCGAAACGCTTTTGCGTATCCCCGCGCTGGTCCGCCGGATCGAGGACAAATTCCCGCCTAAAGGCGGTGCGCCCGAACAGGCTCCGCTGCCCGATGTCGAGCTGATGTGGGCCAAGACCCGCAGAACGCGCAGATGGCCCGGCTATCTCGTATCAGCGATGGCAGGTGCAGGCGCGGTCGCGGGCGCCATGCATCTGGGTTGGATCGGCTAGCGCTTACGTTTCCGGATCGGTGTCCGTCACCGGATGCGGCAGAATGCGGCTACCCAACAGGCAAATAATCACAAACACCGCTTCGACGATCATTGGCATGAAGAATCCGTCAGCGCTGCCATGAGTGATCAGCGTCAGGAGCCGCCCGAAGAGCGCCATGCCGAGCATGAATGCCGGAATCAGCAAGACATCGCCATTTCGTTGCCACGCGCCATACAGCATGGACAGACCCGTGATCGCGAAGAAGGCGGTCATATCACCGCGAATGGCGGCAAGGCCGGTGTTGCTGGTGGCGGACATATTGAAGCCCATTGCCGCATCTTCCGGTCGGATCAGAAAGTCCGCGCCAATAAAGGTAAACATTAGTCCACCCAGAAATATGATCGCTGTCAGTGCAAGCCGCATTGTCCGTTCCCCTCTCTCTTGGAAGGTTTATAGGCCGCTAAGGACGAACAACCAGCGAAAACTTAACCACTGCAACGCGAGGGCTGGAAGGATGTGGGCGCAATCGCTAGGCTGATATTGAGGATGCTAAGGGAACGATCATGAGCGTATCAGGCACCAAAAAGGTGCTTCTTGTCGTTGGCGGCGGGATTGCGGCGTATAAGTCTTGCGAGCTTGTCCGGCTGATCCGCAAAGGCGGGTGTGAAGTCACATGCGTGGTCACCAAGGGCGGCCAGCAATTTGTGACGCCCATGTCGCTTGCTGCGCTGAGCGAGAACCCGGTCCACACGACGCTTTGGGACCTCAAGAATGAAGCCGAGATGGGCCATATCCAGCTGAGCCGCGAGGCAGATCTGGTGGTGGTGTGCCCTGCGACCGCGGATCTTTTGGCCAAGATGGCTGCGGGTATTGCCGATGATCTGGCGACAACGCTGATCCTTGCGACCGACAAGCCGGTCATGGCTGTGCCCGCGATGAATGTCCGCATGTGGCAGCATGAGGCGACCCAGCGCAACGCCAATTGGCTGCGGCAGGCTGGTGTGCATGTGGTTGACCCCGATATCGGCCCGATGGCGTGCGGCGAATTCGGCCCCGGGCGCTTGCCCGATCCCGAAGCGATCTGGCTGGAAATTGCCGATCTTCTCGGTGTCGATCCGGGTGAGGCGGGTGCCCGCGAAATCGGCAAATTTGTCGAGGAAGCAGAGCCGGAACCGCGCGGCGGCTTGGGCGGATTGCTGTCCTCGCTAATACCGCGCAGCGCTGCCAAGCAGGCGCCTGACACGGTGGGGGTGCAATATTCGGAACCCGATGCTGCGGCGGCTGGCTCGCCCTTGGTTGCAAAAGGGCGCGCTTCCTCCGCACCGCCAACCGATCCGGAAGCGACCAATCACACGGTCAGCACTGGTGCCGGTGCCGCGTTGCCCGAACCTATCGACGGTGATGCGCAACCTGTCTCCGTTGGTGGCGAGCGGCAGATGGCCGATCCTCTCGAAGGCCAACCCGATTTCGATCTCGATCCCGAGCATCGCCCGCTTTACGGCAAACATGTGCTGATCACCGCTGGCCCGACGCGGGAGCCGATTGATCCGGTGCGCTACATCGCCAACCGATCATCGGGCAAGCAGGGCTATGCCATTGCTGCTGCTGCGGCTGCTGCCGGTGCCCGGGTCACACTGGTGTCTGGCCCCGTCTGGCTCGATACACCTCCGGGTGTCGACCGGATCGATGTCGAATCTGCGCGCGAAATGGCCGATGTTGTGAAGAAATCCCTGCCTGCTGATGTCGCGATCATGGTTGCCGCCGTGTCCGACTGGCGCAGCAAGCAGATATCGGGCGAGAAGATCAAGAAGCGTGGCTCCGCGCCGCCCGCCCTGATGCTGACCGAAAACCCGGATATTCTCGCAACCACCGCCTCGGGCGGAAAGCGGCCCGGTCTGCTGATCGGCTTTGCTGCCGAGACGGAGAATGTGGTCGACAACGCCAAGGCCAAGCTGAAACGCAAGGGCGTCGACTGGATTGTTGCCAATGACGTATCGGGCGACGTGATGGGCGGCGATCACAATCGTGTGCACATTGTTACCAGCACAGGTGTCGATGACCTCGAGAACATGCCAAAAGAAGATGTCGCGCGGCGATTGATCGAGCGCGTTGTCGAAGCTTTGGAGAATCCTGACGATGAATGATCCGGTTGGCGTCCAGCTCAAGCGGTTGCCGCATGGAGAAGGGCTCGCTTTGCCTGCTTATGCCACATCGGGTGCAGCGGGCATGGATGTGCTGTCTGCCGAAGATGTCGTGCTGGCACCGGGGATGCGGCACGCGGTCGCGACAGGCCTGTCCATGGCCATTCCGGAAGGGTACGAAATACAAGTTCGTCCGCGCTCCGGTCTTGCGTTCAAGCACGGTGTCACCGTCCCGAACACACCGGGCACCATCGATTCCGATTATCGCGGCGAGCTGAAGGTCTTGATGATCAACCACGGCAGCGAAGACTTCGTGATCAAGCGCGGTGAACGTGTGGCGCAGCTGGTGCTGGCACCTGTGACACAAGCGCGCTGGGATGAAGTTGACGAGCTTGACGATACCGACCGCGGAACGGGCGGCTTCGGATCGACCGGACGGTAAGGCGCGGCGATGCTCGGTCTCGGACTTGGAGGGTCATTGCTTGCCGTTGCGGCGCTGGTCATCTGGATCATCATCCTCGTCTGGCTGGCCGAACGGATCATGCATTTCATCGGTGTCAAAACCGGCTGGCGACCACTTGATTTACGGACCCTGCTGACAGTCACCTTGCTGCTGGGCGGTGCCATTCATTTCGGCAATTACGCGGTCGACTGGATAGAGGCATCGCTGAGCGAAGGAAGCGTAGCACCGCGTTTAACTGTGCCCAGCGCTTTCCTGATCGGCTCGGTCGCGATCAGCGTCGGCATTGCTGGCATACGCTGGCACCGTAAGCAGAAGCGGAAATAGCACCTTAGTCGATTGTCCAGCGAACAGCGGATTCCCATTCACTTTCGACCAGCTGTCCGGATGCATCTGTTGCCGGTTGGAAACGCGCCCGCTGCAATATTAGCGAGCACGACCGTTTGTCCAAAGCCTCGTGGCCGCTTGATCGAACAACTGTGCACCTCTTGGCTGTACCGTCTCGGCCCACGAGAACTCGAATGGCTGCAATGCCCTCGGCTTCTTCGCGCAAGGCGGTTGCCGGATAGTCACTCGAAGTAACCCAAGCGCCGCCATTGAGCGGCTTTGCGATCTGTTCAGGATCAAACGGACCTTCCAGATCGGGTTCCGGTATCGGAGTGACAGGAGGTTTGGGAGGCGGAGGAGGGCGCATCGGGCGCACAGGGCCATCATATAGCTGATCGACACATCTTTGAAGCTGGCGATAAGCAGCAGCGCTGCCAGTGAGCGAGAAGCGCGCGAAATCAGTACCATCGATGGTCAGCGACAATGCCTTGCCAGCTCTGAACTTGGTCATCAGCGGTTCTTTGGCATACATCGAACTGAAATTGTTGCCGCCGATATTCTCTACGTCGAGTGTGAAGCTTTCGTCGATACGAAAAATTGCGCTTTCGGCGGCGATCTTTTTGTAAGGCTTGGTTTGCACCGAAATCACCATTTCCGGTCCAAGGTTGCGCATCTGGATGATGCGTAATGTGACATTCTGATCAGGCAGATCATTGGAAAGATAACAGGTGAGCTGGTCTTCCGTCACCTTCCACGGTCCACTTTCATAGAATGTCGAAGCGACCGGTCGCGCCGCGGCTGGGTTACCGGCAAGAAGTGCTGTTGCTGCACCCACTATCCAAAACAGTTTCATCAATGCCTCTGCTGCGCCGTTTCCAATAGGTTGGAATTGTGCCCAAATTTCGATCGCAAACAAGCCTGATTTTCCAACAAAAAAGGCGGCCCGCGATGGAGCCGCCCTTTCCGTTCCCGTCCAAGGAAAGTGGTCAGTTGATCCGGCGGACGCGGGTCTCTTCCGGTTTGATCGAAATGCGTACAGTCTCGCCTGAATTGCCGGGGAAGTCTGTAAACATCGCCTCGACCAGATTCGGCACGAGATGCTGCAGGCGGTTCGATGTCGAAACAGCCTGCGCCTTGCCTTCGAACAAGCGTTCACCCGTTGCTGAATTGTCGATTTTCAGATCGATACCGCTGGTAAAGACGGTGTAGCTACGCACGTCCGGGCCGCCGAACCATGGGTCGTAGAAGCCAAAGCCCCAGGCACCGCGATGTCTGAAACCACGGCGATAAAAACGGCTGCGATAGGCAAAGCGCGAACGGTAAAAGGGGCGATACGGGCCCCAGTGGCTATAGAATGGGTCGACAAATCCGGTTGTCCGAACGCGCTCCCGTCCATTGTCAACGCCATAGTCAAAGCGGACCAGTAGATTTGCACTCTCCGCATTGCCCTGAACATAGCCAAGCCGGCTCATCTGCGCTTCTACCAGATCGGCATATTGCGAGAACTCAAGCCCGCCAGCCAGTGCCGGATCTTCGGCAACCACTGCAAAAGTTTGCCCTTGCGGTGCAGGAAGCTGACTCTGGAAACGCGATACATCGGCGCGGAATGCGGGTGATCCGCAAGCGGCCAAAGTGCCCAGCAGCAAAGGTGCTGTCGCCAGTTTCGCTATCCTGCCGAGTTTGAATTGTTTCATAGCCATAATCATGCCTTTCGGGCGTTGCCCCACTATGCGACGACTCGATCAGGAGCACATCCCGAGAGCGCATAAAATTGTCACTGTGTGACAGGATTGTAAAGATCAGCGATGAACCGGTTTTGAACGCATGCTTTACCGCGCCTTACACGATCAGCCGCGAACCAGCCCCAAAGCCGAATATGTCGCATCCAGAGTGTCGCGACCGCGTTCGCGAGCTTTGGCCGCGCCCCGTGCGAGGATCGCATCAAGTGCTTCGCGATCCGCTTTCAGCTCGCGGAAACGCTGCGAAATTGGTGCCAGCGTTTCGATCAGAACCTCGCCCAGCGCCGGTTTGAACGCGCCAAAGCCTTCTCCGCCAAACTGGCGCAGAACGTCATCCACGCTCTCTCCGGTCACCGCTGCGTAGATGGTGACAAGGTTCAGCGCTTCTGGCCGCCCGTCGAGACCATCCTTTTCCGATGGCAGAGCCTCCGGATCGGTCTTGGCCTTTTTGATCTTCTTCATGATCGTATCGGCATCGTCAGCCAGATTGATCCGGCTCATTTCCGACGGGTCCGATTTGCTCATTTTGGCGCTGCCATTGCGCAGGCTCATGATCCGTGCCGCTTCCGGGGGGACAATCGGTTCGGGCAGAGTGAAGACCGGCGCGTCTTCATCACAAAAGTCGCCATTGAATTTCTGCGCAATATCGCGGGCAAGCTCCAGATGCTGTTTCTGGTCGTCGCCTACAGGCACATGGGTCGCTTGATAGAGCAGCACGTCGGCTGCTTGCAGCACCGGATAGGTGAACAGCGCGACGCTCGCGCCTTCACGATTCTTGCCGGACTTGTCCTTGAACTGCGTCATCCGGTTCAACCAGCCCATCCGCGCGGTGCCGTTGAGCAGCCATTGCAGCTCAGAGTGAGCGGGGACTTGTGCCTGATTGAACAGGATAGATTTGTCCGGATCGATCCCGCATGCGACCAGCGCTGCGGTCATTTCCAGCGTGCCACTGGCAAGCTCTGCCGGGTCATGTGCCATGGAGATGGCGTGCAGATCGGCGAGGAAGAACAGGCATTCATTCTTTGTTGCGCTACCGCCTTCGGCTACTTGAGCGCGATTGCCTTCTTCCATCGCGTCCTGCATCCGCACCCAATTACGGATTGCGCCCAGATAATTCCCCAGATGAAGATTGCCCGTAGGCTGGATACCGGAAACGACACGCATGATCTTATGGAGCTTTCTTGGTGGTCAATGTTGCAATCCGCTGCCGGTCGATGGCGCCAACAGCGAAAGCGACGCCGAAATAGACAATGGCAGCGGCGGTGACGAGGACGAGCAGCGCGAACAAGCGCGCAAACAGCCCCGCAGCGAAATAATCGGTTAGCAGATCGCGCGCATACCACAATGCCGCGCCCATCGCGGCAGCGGCGATCACTTGCCGGGCGAGCCGCAGCAGCAATGCGCCAGGAATTCTATAATGCCCGCGTCGCAGCATCACGATGTAGAGAAAGCCGACATTGATCCATGCCCCTATCACGCTGGCCATGGCCACTCCCATCACACCGAAGCGCTGGAGGAAGACGATGTTGAAAGCAATGAAGATGCCGAGTGAAATGAATGCGGCATAGACCGGTGTTTTGGTGTCTGCGCGGGCGTAGAAATTGGGCACCATGACTTTGACCAGCACATAGGCGGGCAGGCCAAGCACCAGCATGCCCAGCACTTCGCCGGTCATGGCCGCGTCTGCCAGATCGAACCGGCCGCCTTGGAAGATCATCGTGACAAATGGTGTCGCGCAGATCGCGAGTGCCACGGCCGCCGGGATGGTCAGCAGCATCGAGAGTTCGATTGCGTCCGATTGCACGCGGTCCGCGCCTTGCTTGTCATCACCGCCGACAAATTTGGACAAAGTCGGCAGGATCGCCGTGCTCAGTGCAATGCCGATAATGCCCAGCGGCAACTGGTTCAGCCGGTCGGCGTAATTCATGTAGCTGACCGATCCGCTTTCCAGCTGGTTGAGGAAATAGAGCTGGACCAGTGTGTTGATCTGGTAGGCCCCGCCGCCAATAGCCGCAGGCAAGGCAATGATGCCGAGCCGCTTCACTTCCGGCGTCAGGCGCGGCAAGCGCATCTTTACCTCGAACCCCTCGACGCGAACCCAGTAATAAAGCCATGCGAGTTGCATCACCCCGGCACCGGTTACGGCCCAGGCCACGGCGTAAGCAACCTGCTCGACACTCGCGCCGCTTGCGATCCAGCGCTCACCAAGCAGCAGCGTGGCAATCAGCACCAGATTGAGGATGATCGGAAAGCTTGCTCCGGGGGCAAAGCGCGATACGGAATTGAGCATACCGGTGAACAGCGTCACGAGGCTGACCAGCACTATGTAGGGGAACATGATCCGCGCAAAGTCGACCGCCATGGCGAACTCGCCGGGATCGGTCGTTTTGTCGGATAGCAGCCAGATCACGCCCGGCATGGCCAGTTCCAGTACAGCGCAGACCGCGATCAGAACCGGCAGAAACACGCTGAGCACATCGGCGCTGAAGCTGCGCGCTTCTTCCAGGCCGCCTTCTCCGTGCAATCGCTTGGAGAACATCGGCACAAAGGCAGCCGAAAATGCGCCCTCTGCAAACAGGCGCCGGAAGACGTTGGGAATGATGAACGCCTGAAACCATGCATCGGTAATCGCATTGGCGCCGAGGACGCGCGAGAAAATCATCTCGCGCGCCATTCCCGCGACGCGGCTGACCAGCGTCAGCCCGCCGATAGTACCGACGTTTTTGAGCAGGCTCATGCGTGCATGCCCGCCATCAGGCCGTGCTTACGCTTCGCCTGCCGGTGCACCACCAGCTTCGGCTTCCTGCTGGGCCTTCTGCTGGAGCTGCTGCATATACAGGCCGTTGAAATCGACCGGATCGAGCATCAGCGGCTGGAAACCGGCATCGCGGGTCGCATCGGCAATGACGCGGCGGGCAAACGGGAACAGCAGGCGCGGTGCCTCGGCATACATGAACGCATGCATCTGTTCTTCGGGCATGTTGCGCATGCCGATCAAACCGCAATAGGCGAGTTCCACAAGATAGACGCTGCCCTGATCGGTTTTTGCGGTGACATTCACCTTCAGTTCGACTTCATGGATGTCGTCGCCAACCGGCTTTGCGCCGATGTTGAATTGCAAATCGATTTGCGGCTGGTCGGTGTATTGGAAACTCGCGGGAGCATTGGGGTTTTCGACCGATAGGTCTTTGACATATTGCTGGATCACGCCTGCTACCGGGCCGGTATCGGCACCGTTCGGGGCTGGGTCCATGTTCAGGTCGGTCAGTACGTCGCCTTCTTCGGCCATGATGGGTGTATCTTTCGTTTGATCTGTGTGACATTCCGGCAGCGGTTTTGCGCCGTCCGGCTTGGCCGCGCGCCTAGCACCGTCGGGCGCGCCCCGCAACTTGTCTGCTCGTGCAGGCTTGCCAAGGCGAAAAAATTGGACCCGAAGCGGCCTTTGCAGCGTTGCTCATTTGTATTCACTCCCTATTTAGGGCACGGATGGTAAACACATATTGGGCAATCATGTCTGCCCGACGAAAAAACAGGTATTTGTCGTGATTCTTGAGATCGTTATCCTCGCCATGATCGCCGCCTTTCTCGGGCTGCGCCTCTATTCGGTGCTGGGCCAGCGTGCCGAGCATGAGGAGGAATCGATTCCGACACGGCTCGATCCTGCGCCAAAGCCGCATGAACAGGATGCATCGAACGCCAATTCCGCGCCGCAGAACGAGCAACAGGTCCAGAATATTCCGCATGTTCTTCCAGCTGTTGAGCGCGGCGTGCGTGAAATCGCTGCCGCCGATCGCCGCTTTGAAGTGCTCGGTTTCCTCGAAGGTGCCAAGGCCGCTTATGGCATGGTGCTGGAAGCGTTCTGGTCCGGTGATCGCGAGACTTTGAAAGAGCTGTGCGATGACGATGTGTACGAAAGCTTCGACGCTGCGATTACTGCGCGCGAAGAGGCTGGCGAAACGCTGAACAACCGTCTGATCCGCATCGAAGAGGCAGTGATCGACCGCGCCTCTCTTGATGGAACGATGGCACGTGTGGCTGTGCGCTTCGTCGCGGATATTGCTGCTGTCACCTATGACAAAGACGGCACGATGATAGCCGGTTCGCTCGATGATGCGGTTGAAAGCCGCGATGTCTGGACTTTCATGCGCGATGTGAAATCGTCCGATCCGAACTGGCTGCTCGACGAAACCGACGAGGGGTAACTCACTATGAAGCGTGCGTTTCGCCGGCTGACAATTCTGGCGGGCATCAGCACGCTTGCCGCCTGTAAGGGCGTAATTCCCGAAGCCAATCCTCCGGTAAGCACGCCGCCAATCGTCGCTGCACCAACAAGTGCAGCGCTGATGGGGGCGGTTGCTGTTCCTGTATCGAGCCTGTCCAGTATAGATTCTACAGACGCGGCCAGCGCGCTTGCTTCTTTTCGCGAATCCTGCCGCGTGGTTGTGCGGCGGGAAGACCGCTCCGGCCTGACCCAGCTTGCCGACTGGCAAGAGGTCTGTGCAACGGCCAATGCTTCTGAGCCCGACCCACGTCGTTTCTTCCTCGACAATTTCCAGCCCGTCCGTGTGGGCACGGGCGAAGCCTTCGCCACCGGCTATTTCGAACCGGAAATCCGTGGCTGCCGGGTACGTAAACCGGGTTGCGAAACGCCGGTTTACGCGACCCCGGACGATTTGATCCGGCAATGGCCCGCCGACATGCCCGAAAGCGAGCGCACAGGTCGCCCGCCGCTCGGCAGGATCGATGCCAGCGGCAATTTTGTGTCCTATTATACCCGCGCCGAGATAGAAGATGGCGCGCTTGAAAACCGGCAGGCTGAAATCGCATATGCCGCCGATCCGGTGGAGTTTTTCTTCCTCCAGATCCAGGGTTCCGGGCGGCTCAAGCTGGATGACGGCAGCGTCATGCGCATCGGCTATGACGGGCAGAACGGCCATGGCTATACCGGCATTGGCGGGGTGATGCGCGAGCGCGGCCTGCTGGGTGACGGGCCGGGGCAATATCCGGGCAGCATGCAGGGTATCATGGCCTATATCCGCGAAAATCCCGAAGACGGCAAAGCGCTGATGCGGCTTAATGAAAGCTGGGTTTTCTTCCGTGAATTGACGGGAGACGGCCCGCTGGGTTCGCTCGGTATTCCGGTACGCCGTGAAAGTTCTGTCGCGGTCGATCCGCGCTTTGTTCCCTATGGTGCACCGGTGCTGCTCGATCTGGACCGCGATGTGGCGGACGGCTTGTGGATTGCGCAGGATACCGGCGGCGCGATCAAGGGCGCAAACCGCTTCGATACTTTCTGGGGCGCGGGCGAGGATGCGCGCATTATCGCAGGCGGGATGAGCGGGCGTGGTTCAGCGCTGATCCTGCTGCCGAAAGCCAGCGCGGCGCGTCTTTCTGGCCAATGACATTCCCGCGCGGTCTGACGGCGGAGGAACAGGCCGCCTGGGCGCGTTTGGCGTCTTCGGTCGATCCGCTTGAAGGACGCAGCAAGCCGTCAATTCCTGATGCGGTAATGCCCGTTTCAGACGTGAAGCCGCGCCCTGCCAAGCCCAAGGTTACGCGGACAGTTCCCAAACCGGTTCCCACTCAACCAACACCGCGCGTGGCACGCCGGATCGGGCAGAGTAGTCTTGATTCGCATTGGGACCGCAAGTTGAAGGCGGGGGCGATTGCGCCTGATTACACGCTCGATCTGCATGACCATTTCGTCGATGCCGCGCATACACGTTTGCTTGACGGGATCGCGCAGGCCCGATCCATGCAAGCGCGGCTGGTGCTGGTGATTACCGGCAGGCCGCGCCCGGTCGATGCGGCGGATCGCGCCACCAAACGCGGGGTGATCCGCGCCAAACTTCTCGACTGGCTCGCCGCCAGCGACCATGCCGACGCCATCGCCGCGATCCGCAAAGCGCACCGCCGCCATGGCGGCGAGGGTGCGCTGTATGTGGTGCTGCGGAGGGTGCGTTAGCAATGACAGAAGATGCCGTATCAGAACGATTGCTCCATCAGCGATTACGCAATAGGATTATGGAGGCGGTTTCAGCACTTGCTGAGGGTGTCGACGAAGCACTGGCGTGGGGCTTTGGAGAATACTTTGAGACTTTCTATGACCATATTCCGCACCGAGAGGATGGTGGATTGCCGGCCCTGTCAACATTCAACCAAGCCGAAATTTCGGCGCTAAAGCGCGTCAGTTCAATCGTTGATGCTGCTGCCGATGATACGCCCCAGTCGATGTCAGAGGCCGACTTCGTAGCAAGCGGATGGCCTCAACGCATTCAGGTTGAAGCCCAAGCGGCTGTTGCCGTTTTGAATTTGCGCGGCCGGTTCTGCGAGGAGCAGGAACAAGACCATCCTGAATAGCTAAAGTGCATCAGGCGTCCGCCAGTTCCTTAGCCGGTTCGGTACGGATCAGGTAATCGAACGCGCTGAGGCCGGCTTTGGAGCCTTCGCCCATGGCAATAACGATCTGCTTGTACGGCACAGTCGTGCAATCGCCCGCAGCGAAGACGCCAGGCAGATTGGTTGCAGCGTGCGCGTCGATTTCAATCTCGCCATGTTGGCTTAGCGCAATGCCGCTATCCTCAAGCCATTCCGTGTTCGGCACCAGGCCGATTTGCACGAACACACCGTCGAGCGCGACTGAATGGCTGTCCCCGCTGGTGCGATCCTTATAGTCAAGGCCGGTGACTTTCTCGCCATCGCCGGTCACTTCGGTGGTCTGCGCATTGGTGATGATATCGACATTGGCGAAGCTGCGCAGCTTGTCCTGTAAAACCTGATCGGCACGCAAAGCTGTATCGAATTCGATCAGCGTGACATGGCCGACAATATTGGCGAGGTCGATTGCTGCCTCGACACCCGAATTGCCGCCGCCGATCACGGCGACGCGCTTGCCCTTATACAAGGGACCATCGCAATGCGGGCAATAGGCAACGCCTTTGTTGCGATATTCTTCTTCGCCGGGAACGCCCAGCTGACGCCAGCGTGCACCTGTCGTCAGGATCAGCGAACGCGATTTGAGCGATGCGCCGTTGGATAGTTTCACCTCGTGCAAGCCACCCGTTTCCGTCGCCGGAATAAGGCGTTCGGCAGTGGCGCGATCCATCAGGTCAATGTCATACTCGCCAACATGCTGCTGCATCT
>JAHDDJ010000042.1 GCA_020629385.1 Erythrobacter sp. | reverse complement strand
ATGCGCGCGCTTGTTGTGGCCGTGCTGCAATTTGCGGATGCTGGTCGCAGCCGTCGCAACGACACTGGGCGGGAGCGATGCGGTGAAAACGTAAGGCCGGCAGACATAGCGCATGACATCGAACTTCGGATGGTTCGACACGCAGAAGCCGCCCACCGTGCCGACGCTTTTGGAAAACGTACCGATGATGAAATCGACATCGTCAATCACCCCGGCATCTTCGACAACACCGCGCCCGTTTTCACCGATGAAACCCATCGAATGCGCTTCATCGACCAGCACCATCGCGCCGTATTTTTTGGCGATGGCGACCATTTCCTTAAGCGGCGCAACATCGCCCAGCATCGAATAGACGCCTTCCAGGATAACCAGCTTGCCTGCATCTTCGGGCAAACGGCGCAGGCGTTTTTCCATCGCTTCGATATCATTATGCTTGAAAGGCACTGTTTCCGCCTTGCCCATAGCGCATCCGTCCCAGATGCTGGCATGGCTATCGATGTCGAGGATGATGTAATCGCCTTTTCCGGCAATGGTCGAGATAATGCCCAAATTGGCCTGATAGCCGGTCGAAAACACCATGGCATGATCCATGGCGTAAAATTCCTTGAGCGCGTCTTCACATTCCTTGTGACCTTGATACGTCCCGTTAAGAACGCGGCTTCCGGTTGTGCCGGTGCCAAAATCGGTTAGCGCCTGCTTGCCTGCGTCGATCACATCCGGATCGAAGGTCATCCCCATATAATTATAGGTGCCGAGCAGGATGGTGTCGCGGCCGTTGCAAATCGCCCGGGTAGGAGAAAGCACTTTCTCCATCACCAGATTGAACGGATCCTCTACACCAGTCGCCAGAATGCTCTCACGCATGGCGATGAATTCATCGAATTTACTGAACAGATCGCCCGATTGGGTGGCTTTGTCCTGACTCATATTCAGTCCTGCAACTTGGTGACAGCGTCCACCAACTGGCCGTAATTCTCGATCTCGGCCTGCTGGTTCATGGTGATAACAATGTCGAATTCGTCTTCGATCTCTGCGACGAAATCCATCACAGTCAGACTGTCGAATTCCAGGTCATTGACGAAGGTAGTTTCGTCTTTCAACGCGACTTCCTTCTTGTTGAAGGGTTCAATCAAAGTCCGGATTTTAGCGTCGACTTCTGCGCGGTCCATTATGGTCTTTCCAATCCAAATACGGGCAAGAGTGCCGCCCGATAGCGGGCTTGCCATGTGAATGGGGCCGAAAAGCGGCTTATAGGCCTGCTTGTCAAGCGTCAGTGGTGCTGGCAAGTCTCACACTGAGGTAATTTCGCATTCGAATGCGCGATAAATAGCTATGCTGCCGGAGCGTTTCCGGTCAGGGGGTAACCAAAAATATGGCGGAGAAAAAATCCCGGACGGCGCCTGCAGATCAGGCGACAAAAATCAAAACCACACCCGAAAAGCCGCATTATTCCGCCCATGCCGTGCATCTGATGCGCACTGCGCAGATCAACACTTTGACATTGTCGCAAATGGCCGACCAGAAAGCATCGATCCTGATGGGCGCGACGTTTTTGGTGTTTTCACTTTCGGTCAGCCGTTCCTTGACAGGCGAAATTCCTCCATCGCTGCTGCTGTTGGCGGCATTTTCTTTTTTAAGTTCTTTGTGCGCTGTCATGGCAGTTTTGCCATCGGTGCGGAAACCGAAGGAAACAGGTGCTGCGCCAAACAAGCTGTTTTTCGGCCATTTCGCCGATCTGCAGGAAGAGCAATGGGCCGAATCCGTTCTGGAGGAGCTGAAATCGGATGAGGCCGTATTCCGCACAATGATGCATGACGTGTATCAGAACGGTCAGGTACTGGCCCGGCGCAAATACAAGTTTCTCGCCCTAGCCTATCGCATTTTCATCATTGGCTTGTTTGTGACGCTGATTGCCTTCGCGGCCGAAGCGTTTTTCGCTTAACCGGCAAGCAAACCTTTCACGGCCGCCATGAACGGGCTGATCGAGACGGGTTTGGACAAATAAGCTTCCGCGCCTGCATCGCGAATACGCTCTTCATCGCCCTTTCCTGCATAAGCAGTGACAGCCAGAATGGGTGCATCTTTCAGCGATGCATCCTGTTTGAAAGCGGCGATCAGATCGATGCCGGAAATATTCGGCAACTGAATATCCATGATCACCAGATCGGGCGCGAAAGCGCGTGCGGTGTTCACCGCGATTTCTCCATCGGCAACAGGTTCGACTTCAAAACCATTGGCCTTCAGCACGTCGCAAAACAGTTTCCTGTTGAGATCGTTGTCCTCGACAACCAGGATCCTCTTTGCCATTGCGTCGCTCACCGAATATCTCCTTAGAAACAACATGTATGCTTCCATCAGGATTGTGACAATTCCAAGTGCCTGCCAAATCCCCCGAACCTGATCCACTTTCGCCGGAAACGCTGGCCTTGGCTGCGCTTGGCTGGATTCTGGGTGACCAGCCACGTGCGGATCGCCTGCTCGACCTGACCGGCTTGACGCCTGATACTTTGCGGGACCATTTGGGCGATCAAGGTGTTCTTGCAGCTGTGCTTGAATTTCTGATCAATCATGAACCCGATCTGGTGGCTGCCTCAGATGCTTTGCAAGTTCCGCCTGAAACCATTGTGGAGGCGCATCGTCGCCTCATCCATTGAAAGTAGCCTGTGTCCAGACCCTTATTGATTTCCGATTGCGATGAAGTCCTGCTGCATATGGTCGCGCCGTTCCGCGACTGGCTGGCGGAGGAAGAAGGCGTGGAGTTCCGTATGGCGGGAAACAACTTCGCCAATGCCATGCGCTGGAAAGAGAGCGGCGAACTAGTCGGCGAGAAAGACATCTGGCGCTTGCTGGGGGGTTTCTTTGATACAGAAATGCACCGGCAGAACCCGATTGCGGGCGCAATAGACAGCATTAACCACATCGCGGAAAATGCCGATGTGGTGATCCTGACCAACCTCAATGATGAACGCCAGCAAAAGCGTGCCGAACAATTGGCCGAACACGGGGTACACGCTAAGGTCTTTACCAATCAGGGACCAAAAGGTCCGGCGCTGGCGCGGATCATTGACGAATACCAACCGCACCGCGCCATTTTCATCGACGATTTGCCCCAGCACCATGAATCGGTGTCTGTAGATGTTCCGCATGTGAAGCGTTTGCATCTGTGCGGTGAGCCTATGCTGGCCCCGCATATCGATTGCGCCTATGAAGCCGGCCACGCCCACGCGCGGATTGATGTGTGGGATGAGGCGCTGCCATGGTTGCTGCGCGAATTGCACGAGGAAACCGCATGAGCGTTCTGGCCCGCCTGTCGCAATTGGGGATCACGCTTCCGGAAGCTGCTGCGCCGGTTGCGAGCTATGTTCCGGTAGTTTTGCATGACGGCTTTGCCCATGTCTCCGGCCAGCTGCCATTCCTCGATGGCAAACTGGTGACCGGCCGATTGGGCGAGACCGTCTCGCTGGAGCAGGGCACAGCCGCGGCCCGTGCATGCGGTCTGATGATCTTGGCACAATTGGTGGGTGCGGGGATCGCCCTCGACAGGGTCCAGAGGGTCGTCAAACTCGGAGCATTTGTGTGCTCCACAAGTGATTTTACTGACCAGCCGAAAGTCGCCAATGGTGCGTCGGAACTGATGTTCGATGTGTTTGGTGATGCCGGTCGTCATGCCCGCAGCGCCGTGGGTGTGCCCGTCCTGCCTTTGGGTGCAGCTGTAGAAGTGGATGCCGTAATTGCTGTTGCGCCTGCTTGATACATCGCGCGCACCTGCGCCCAAGCCTGAACGTGTCAGCTGGCTAAGCGAATGGGATTATGCCCATCGCGGCCTGCACGGGCACGGCGTTCCTGAAAACTCTCCTTCTGCCTTTGCCGATGCGATGTCCCGCGATATCGGGATCGAGCTGGACGTCCAGCGTAGCAGGGACGGGCGCGCCATCGTTTTCCACGATTGGGAATTCGACCGGCTGACCGATGAAACCGGACCAGTGATCAAACGCAATGCCGCGGATATCGAGAAAATCCGCCTTAAAGGGAATGATGATTGTATTCCGCTGCTCAGTCGGACGTTGAAACAGATATCGGGCCGCGTGCCCGTTCTGATCGAGCTGAAATCCGGGTTTGACCGGCGTACCGCTTCTCTTTGTTTGGCCGTCCAGCGTGCGCTAGAAGGCTATCGCGGGGACCATGCGGTGATGAGCTTCGACCCGACCGTATCGGCTTGGTTTCGCCGTCATTCGCCGCGCACCATGCGCGGTCTGGTGATCAAGGAAACAGACAAGAAGAATTTGCGCGGCACCTGGGAACGTCATGTGTCGCTATGGCATGCCAAGCCTGATTTTCTGGCTTACAAGATCGATGATCTGCCCAGCAGCTTTGCCACCCGGCAACGCTCTCGCGGTTTTCCGGTTCTGACATGGACTGTGCGTAGTGAAGAACAGCGCCAGACGGCAATAGAACATGCCGACGCACTGATCGCCGAGCTTGAAGAGGTATCGTGAGCGAACAACCGCTGATTGCCAAAGTTGCCGGGTCAGTCGGTGCGATTGACGCCAAGCAGTGGAACGCTCTTGCGGGCATCAGCAATCCGTTTGTCAGCCATGAATTTCTCACCGCCCTGGAAGATTCCGGTAGCGTAGGGCCAGGCACCGGCTGGCAATCCGCACCGGTGATTGTCGAGGATGAATCAGGGACAATGCTCGCGGCAATGCCAGCCTATTTGAAGGGCCATAGCCAGGGCGAATATGTCTTCGACCATGCATGGGCGGATGCGTATCAACGGGCGGGCGGTCAGTACTACCCGAAATTGCAGATTGCCGCGCCATTTACGCCTGCAACAGGACCGCGCTTGCTGCTGTCGGATCCGCAGTTTGCAACGCCGCTGTTACGTGCGGCCGAGCAGCTTTGCACCGGTAACGGTTTCTCGTCGGCGCACGCTACTTTTGTCGAGCCGGGCCAACTACCTTTGTTTGAAAATGCCGGGTGGATGCTGCGCAGCGACATCCAGTACCATTGGGAAAACCGGGATTACACTTCGTTTGAGGATTTTCTTGATGCGCTAGCATCTCGCAAACGCAAGGCTATTCGCAAAGAGCGGGCGGAAGCGCAGCGGGGGTTAGAGATTGTTCACCTGTATGGGCCTGAGATCACTGAGAAGCATTGGGATGCATTCTGGGTGTTCTATCAGGACACTGGCGCACGCAAATGGGGACAGCCTTATCTGACGCGCGAAGCTTTCAGTATGTTCTCGGGGCGCATGGGTGATCGCATCCTGCTGATGCTGGCGCTGGACAGCGGCGAACCCATTGCCGGAGCGCTCAACTTTATCGGGGCAGATGCTCTGTATGGTCGCTATTGGGGCTGCAATACCGAGAAACGCTTCCTGCATTTCGAGCTATGCTATTATCAGGCGATTGATGTTGCGATTTCCCGCAAGCTCAAGCGGGTAGAGGCGGGCGCGCAGGGGGGACACAAGCTTGCGCGCGGTTATGCACCGGTCGAGACTTGGTCGGCACACTGGATCGCCGATCCCGGCTTCCGCGAGGCGGTTGCCGATTTTCTCGAACGCGAACGCCAAGGCGTGAGCGTCGAGCAGATGTACCTCGATCAGAGGACGCCTTTTAAGAAGACGCAGTGACGGCGCGAATTCAGGCGACTTTGCGGCTGGCGCTGCGCAGCCATTCACGGGCGCGACGCTGCGCCTCGGCGATTTCGCGTGCAGTCATCTCTTCGGAAATATCGGCGCGGCACCATGATGCCTCTTCGTGCCCTTGCGTCGCGGCCAGATTGAACCATTTGTGTGCTTCGATCATGTCGCATGGCGCGCCGTGGCTGCCGGTCGAGAAAGCAACGCCCAGATCGTAATAGGCCTCACCTTCACCATTGGCTGCGGCCGCAAGGCATTGAGCCACAAGTTGGTCGGCGGCTTTCGTATCCAGCGGAGTGGCCGTGCCACCGTCGATTGTAGTAAACTTCATTTCTGGTCCCCCAATAATCCGGCAACCCCTGCGCCGCCGGTAAAAGGAGGTTCACCCGAACATGGTCAACAAATGGTTAACGCAGCGCGTAAAACTTTCTGACGCAGCGTGATTTGCTCTCGTCATCCGGGTCTTGCAGCTTTGTTCTCCACCGAGAGTGGATTGCCGCTTGTGCCACAAATATGCCCCGCCTATAGGCGCGCCAGTTGCATATATTCTTGCGACCGGAAAAATCCGGAGCGGAGAGCATCACGGGCGAAACTTTGGTGAATTGGGAGCCAATGACACAATGACCACCGCGTCATCCGAAGATATCGAAACTCTCGAACGGGTTAAGGAATCGCTTGCGCCCGATTATACGCCGAGCGAGAGCGAAGAATATATGAATGACACGCAGCAGGATTATTTCCGGATGCTGCTGCTGGAATGGAAACGTTCCATCCATTCGGCTTCCTCTGCAACACTTCAGTCGCTGCAGGATGGACCGATCCGGGAACCCGATCTCAATGATCGCGCTTCGAGCGAAACGGATTGGAGTATCGAACTTCGCACTCGTGACCGTCAACGCAAACTGATTTCCAAGATCGATTCGGCACTACGTCGGATCGATGAAGGCGAATATGGTTATTGCGAAGTCACGGGCGATCCGATTGGCCTCAAGCGTCTGATTGCGCGGCCTGTGGCGACCATGACAGTCGAGGCTCAGGAAGCGCATGAGCGGAAAGAAAAAATCTCCCGCGACGACTGATTTTGCCTCAATATTGAATTTGTAAAATCCTTAAACCTTCATTAGCCATTTAATGGCAAAACAGCCTTTCCTGGCGCTAAAGCGCACGCACTTTGATTATGGGAAGGGTCAAACGGTAGCATGTCCGGAGTAGATACTCGCAATATCTCACGCGATAGCCTGTTTTTGATGGGCGATGTCCAGATAGAAGGTAACCCGATGCCGCAGCGCGTGAAGGTCCGTAACCTGTCCGCTGGCGGCATGATGGCTGATGGCGATCTCCCTGTTGTACCGGGCCGCAAAGTGACGATCGAACTGCGCAACATCGGTTGTGTGGAAGGTGTCGTTGCCTGGGTGCAGGACGGACGCTTCGGAATTGCTTTCACCAAGGAAATCGATCCCAAACTGGCACGTGCACCTGTTGCGCAATCGACCGATGCTGCCGCGCCTCCGCGCTTCACCCGTCCGTCGTCACTGATCCCGGAACATGCGCAATACGACCCCAACCGCTTGCGCAAGGTCTGACTTCTCGCATCTTCATCGCTGACGGAGCGGCTGATTGCTGCTATCCGGCTGAAGATGACGACGCTCTTTCGAAACATTCTCGCCGCACTTGGCGTTTTGGCCCTTGCGGGATGCAGCGGTGCCAATGACGACGCTGTAACGCGAATTGCGTTTGTCGGATCCGACAGCGATTTTTCAGCCAGCGGTCTGCGTCTGTCCCCGGCCGCACAACATTTGCGTGCAGCAACGACACAGGGTCTGGTGGCGATAAACGCCGAAGGCGAAGTCGTGCCAGCATTGGCGGAACGCTGGATCGTTACCGATGATGGCATGAGCTATATTTTCCGCCTCCAGAACACCCAATGGTCAGACGGCACACGTGTAACGGGTGGTAATGTTCAAGCAGCTTTGTTGCGAAACATACGTGAGCTCGAAGGCACCTCGCTTGGCCTGGATCTGGCCATCGTCGACGAGATACGGGCAATGACAGGACGGGTGATCGAGATTCGCTTGAAAAGCCCTATGCCGCAATTTCTGCAACTATTGTCACAGCCGGAGCTTGGCCTCGCACGCAATAAAGCGACGACAGGCCCCATGGATGGCGAAATTGACGGCAATACGGCTGTTCTGAAACTGTTCGAGCCCGAATTTGCCAGCGACAGCGAGCTTGACCGGTGGCGTACCCAAACGCGTCAGATCAGAATAACCAGCCTGTCTGCAAGCGACGCAGCAAAAGCCTATTATGACGGAGAGGTGGATGCCTTGCTTAATGGGCACCTGCTCAGTCTGCCGCTTGCTGACACAGGACCCTTGGCTCGCGGGGCAGTAAGACTGGATCTAGTCTACGGTCTTTTTGGCCTAAGAATCACCAATACGGACGGATTTCTCGAGGACCAATTGCAACGCGAAGCAATCGCCATGGCAATAGAGCGTGAGACCTTGCTGGAAGGGTTCGGTATTGGCAGTTGGGCTCCCTCGACCCGACTGGTGCCCCAGCCGCTCGTATTGGAACAGCTGCGCCAAACAGAGCGTTGGGCCAATATGGAGGTGGACGAGCGTAAATCGCGTGCGCGGCAGCGTGTCGCTACCTGGATTTCCAATTCTGGCGCGGACGGAGTGACATTGACCATCTCCATTCCCGAACGCGAAGGTACTGCGTTATTCTTCGGCGAACTTGCCCAGGAATTTGCCGATATCGGCATTACATTGCGACTCGCCGAAAAGGGGCAAAAAGCCGATCTTGAACTGGTCGACAGTCTGGCGCGATACGGTGATCCACGCTGGTTTTTAAACCAGTTCAACTGTTCTTTAGAGAACGGCCCATGCAATGCGGAAGCCGACGAGCTTGTATCGCAATCGGTCGATGAACCTGACCCTCTGACCAAGGCGGAATTGCTCACCGATGCAGAGGCTGCCTTGCTCCAGGATAACATCTTTATTCCCATAGGCGCGCCGGTCAGGTGGTCGCTCGTAAGTGGCGGATTTGAAGGGTTTGCGGAAAACCCTTGGGGCCTCCATCCCTTGTTACCGATGGCTTTACGCCCAATATAGGGTGTGAAGGAGACACGAATGGCGGAGCTTAAGCCCTATCGCCCCGATACAGAACGCGGCCACAACGGTACCGAAGATGCCTTTGGACGTGCACAGCCGATGGGTTTCGAATTGCCAACCGGCACTGATCCCGTTTCCGTTCGCAAACGGATCGAAGCGATGGAGCAAATTCTCGAACGCAGCTTCCGCATACCCGGTGTGAATTATCCGGTTGGCCTGGATTCGATCGTGGGTCTGGTACCTGTTCTGGGCGACATCATCACCACGGCTATGGGCGCTTATATCGTCTGGGAAGCCAGAAACCTGAACATGCCCAAATGGAAGTTGTGGCGCATGGCAGGCAATGTTGGCTTCGATGCGCTGCTCGGAGCAGTGCCGGTGGTGGGCGATGCGGCTGACTTCCTGTTCCGGTCGAACACGCGCAATTTGCGGATCGTCAAAAAGCATCTCGACAAGCACCATCCCGGCGCACGTACGATTGACGGCTAGATAGTTTCAAAACCAACCAATTTGTGCCTATAGCGCCAGCATGACCAAGGGCGTTACCTATTCGAGCTATCTCGACCTCGACCGTATCCTCGCAGCGCAGCATCCTGCGTCCGATGCGCATGACGAGATGCTGTTCATCATTGTCCATCAGGCTAGCGAATTGTGGTTGAAACTGTGCCTGCACGAACTGCAGGAGGCCCGGCAGCATATCGCCGCTGACACGCTGCGCCCGGCATTCAAGATGTTGTCCCGCGTGGCGCGGGCGCAGGGTCAGCTGATTTCCAGCTGGGATGTCCTGTCCACCATGACGCCGCATGACTATTCGCTGGTCCGTCCGCATCTCGGGTCGAGCAGCGGGTTTCAATCAGCGCAGTACCGCCTGATGGAATTCCTGCTGGGTGGCCGCAATCCCGATATGATTACCATGCATGAAGCGACGCCCGCAGTCGCGCAGGGGCTACGCGACGAGCTTGACCGGGCCAGCCTGTATGACGAGGCGATCCGCCTGTTGGCACGACGCGGTTTTGAAATTCCCGCAGACGTTCTGGAACGTGATGTGCAAAAACCCTGGACCGCTTCGCGAGCGGTGGAAGAGGCCTGGGCCGAGGTGTACCGCCACCCGAACAAACATTGGGATTTGTACGAACTGGCTGAAAAACTGGTCGATCTGGAATATCATTTCCAGCGTTGGAGGTTCGGCCATTTGAAGACTGTTGAGCGGATTATCGGCTTCAAGAAAGGCACTGGAGGAACAGCAGGTGTTCCCTATCTCGAAGGCGTTCTGAAGCAGACATTTTTCCCCGAACTGCTCTCTGTCAGGACCGCGATATGAGCGCGTGGAAATCGGATCGGCGCATCCGCGATATCTCGCAGACATTACGCCCCGCTCTTCCTGTTTGGCCCGGCGACACCGAATTTGCGTTCGAGCGGACCTGGCAGATGGAAGAAGGCTCACCCGTCAATGTCGGGCGGATGACCATGAGTACCCATTCCGGCACCCATGGCGACGCGCCGCTGCATTATGCAGCAGACGGACTGGACGCAGCGGGCATGGAGCTTGACCCCTATATCGGTGAATGTCTGGTGGTGGATGCGCGCGGCGTGAAAGGCGCGATTGATGTGGCTGACTTACCGCATCTGGACAGCGTGGATCGCGTCTTGTTCCGCACGTATGAAGCCTTTCCGCATGATGGCTGGCGCGAGGATTTCACGCCGATCTCTGCCGAAACCATCCACTGGCTCGCTTTACAGGGCGTCAAGCTGGTGGGCACCGACGCACCGTCTGTCGATCCGCAAACTTCCAAGACGATGGACGCGCATAAAGCGGTGCTCAAGCATGATATGCGTATTCTGGAAGGACTGGTGCTCGATGATGTGCCGGAAGGCCGGTATGAGCTGATCGCGCTGCCGCTGAAAGTGGCAGGCGGCGATGCCGGACTATGCCGCGCGATTTTGAGGGATTTGCCCGATGAGTGATGCGTTGCTGGCAAGGGCACGGGAATTGGATGCCGCCGATCCGCTGGCTCAGTATCGGGAGAGCTTCGAGCTTCCCGAAGGCGTGACCTATCTGGACGGCAATTCACTCGGCGCGCTTCCTAAGGCGACCCGCGAGCGCTTGATGCATGTCGTCGGGCAGGAATGGGGCAGCGATCTGATCCGCAGCTGGAACCCGACCGATGCAGGTGGTGACTGGATTAGCTTGCCGCAGCGTGTCGGTGCAAAAATTGCTCCGCTGATCGGCGCGCAGGCGAATGAAGTGATTGCGTGTGACAGTGTGTCG
Source organism: Erythrobacter sp. (assembly GCA_020629385.1). Taxonomy (GTDB): domain Bacteria; phylum Pseudomonadota; class Alphaproteobacteria; order Sphingomonadales; family Sphingomonadaceae; genus Pontixanthobacter. The sequence continues at coordinate 1,033 of JAHDDJ010000042.1, read as the reverse complement.
GTCAATCTGACCAAGCTGATCGGCGCGGCGCTGGATATGCGTCCGGGCCGCAAAATTGTGGTGTCGGAGCCGGGCAACTTCCCGACCGATCTTTACATGATACAGGGGCTTGATAGCGCCGAGCAGCGTCTGGCGAACCGCGACGCGATGCTTGATGCGCTGGATGAGGATGTAGCCCTGCTGCTGCTGACCCATGTGCATTACAAGACGGGCGCGATGTACGATATGGCAGCGCTCACCAAGGCGGCGCATGATGTTGGCGCGCTGGTTCTGTGGGACTTGTCGCATTCGGGCGGGGCGGTGCCGGTGGACCTTAACGCATGCGGCGCGGATTTTGCAGTCGGCTGCGGCTACAAATATCTCAATGGCGGCCCCGGCGCGCCGGCCTATGCCTATGTAGCGAGCAAGCACCACGATGCGTTCCGGCAGCCCATCACCGGCTGGATGGGGCACAAGGCACCTTTCGCGTTCTCCGACACATACGAACCCGCCGATGGAGTCAGCCGGATGCTTGCGGGCACACCGCCAATTTTGGCGATGGCTGCGCTCGATTGCGGGGTGGAGCTGATGACCGAAATCGGGATGGAGCGGCTGGTCGCCAAATCCCGCGCGCTGTCCGAATTTTTCCGTACTGCAATGGCCGAACATTGCCCGCAAATGCGCTGCGTCAGCCCTTCCGATCCAGCAAAGCGTGGTAGCCAGCTCAGCTTCTATCACGAAGAGGCTTATGCGCTGTGTCAGGCACTGATCGCACGCGGCGTGATCGGCGATTTCCGAGCGCCGGACGTGCTGCGCTTCGGCTTCGCCCCAGCCTATGTCAGTTTTGCCGATGCGGCGAGGGCAGTGACAGAACTGGCGGATATTCTCGAAACCGTTTCATGGGACAAGCCGGAATTCAAGCAGCGAGCGGCGGTGACTTAACCCTCCAGCTCGACATCCCAGTACAGCCAGTCGCGCCATGTTTCGTGGAGATAGTTTGGCGGGAAGCCGCGGCCATATTCCTGTAATTGCCAGCTGGTCGGGCGGATCGGAT
>JAHDDJ010000041.1 GCA_020629385.1 Erythrobacter sp. | reverse complement strand
GTCTATTCCGATGCAGATGCGCGTGCGCCCTTTGTGCGGATGGCGGATGAAGCAGTGCATATTGGCCCCGCGCCAGCGGCGGAAAGCTATCTGATTGCGGACAAGATTATCGACGCGTGTAAGCAAACCGGCGCCGAGGCTGTACATCCGGGCTACGGCTTCCTGTCTGAACGAACCAGTTTTGCAGAGGCTCTGGCCAAAGAGGGTATCGAATTTATCGGCCCGCCTGTTGGCGCGATTGCGGCCATGGGTGACAAGATAGAATCCAAAAAACTCGCGATGGAAGCAGGGGTCAATGTGGTCCCGGGTTTCGTCGGTGAAATCGAAGATACAGAGCATGCGGTCCGGATTTCCGAAGATATCGGTTACCCTGTGATGATGAAAGCCAGCGCTGGCGGCGGAGGCAAGGGAATGCGCCTTGCCTATAATGAACAGGACGTGCGTGAAGGCTTTGAAGCGACCAAGCGGGAAGGGCTCAATTCCTTCGGCGATGACCGCGTTTTCATCGAGAAATTCATCGAAAACCCGCGCCATATCGAAATCCAGATCCTTGGCGACAAGCATGGCAACATTATCTATCTGAACGAGCGCGAATGCAGCATCCAGCGCCGTCACCAGAAAGTTGTCGAAGAGGCGCCATCGCCATTCGTGACTCCCAAGATGCGCAAGGCGATGGGTGAGCAATGCGTCGCTCTGTCCAAAGCGGTGGATTACCATTCTGCAGGTACGGTTGAATTGATCGTCAGCGGTGCCGATCCCAGCGGCGAGAGTTTCTATTTCCTCGAAATGAACACTCGTCTGCAGGTTGAACATCCTGTCACTGAAGCGATCACCGGCGTTGATCTGGTCGAGCAGATGATCCGTGTTGCAGCTGGCGAGAAACTGGCGATGACACAGGATGATGTCACGATTGACGGCTGGTCGATCGAGAACCGCGTTTATGCCGAAGATCCTTATCGCGGCTTCTTGCCCAGCACCGGCCGTCTGGTCGAGTATGAAACCCCCGTAGAACCTTGGGAGGACGACGGGAAAGCCAATGGTCGCCGGGGTTTGGACGGTATCCGTGTCGATGACGGGGTGTTCGAAGGCGGCGAAGTCAGCATGTTCTATGATCCAATGATCGCCAAGCTGATCACTTGGGGCGAGACACGCGATGAGGCCGCGGATTTGCAAATCCAGGCGCTCGACGCGTTCCGGATCAAGGGGCTCGGCCATAATGTCGATTTTCTCAGTGCGATCATGCAGCACGAAAGGTTCAGGTCGGGTGAATTGACCACCGGTTTCATCGCAGAGGAATATCCTGACGGATTCGAAGGTGCACCCGCTTCGGAGCATTTGATGCGCGGGCTGGCCGCTGTTGGCGGTGTTTTGGCCACGGCAAATGCAGACCGCGCCAGGCGTATTGATCAGCAGTTGGATGGTCGATCCCCACCTCCAGGTGACTGGGTCGTTGCGCTGGGTGGCCGCGATTACGCAGTTGCACTGGAAGAGGACGGCATTACCGTCGATGGCGTGTTGATTGATCTAGAGCTAGAATACACACCGGGCGACACGATTATCGACGTTGAACTGGACGGTGAGGCACTTACTCTCCAGATCGCCCCGACCCGAACAGGCTTTGACCTGACTACACGAGGGGCAACGCAGAATTTAAAGATACTGCCTGCGCACATCGCGCATCTGGCAGAGCATATGATCGAGAAGATTCCGCCGGATCTTTCCAAATTCCTCATTTGCCCGATGCCGGGACTGCTGGTTAAGCTGCATGTCGGTGAAGGGGAGGAAGTCCAGCCCGGTCAACCGCTTGCAACCGTCGAAGCAATGAAAATGGAAAACATCCTTCGCGCTGAAAAGCAGGGCATGATTGCCAAGGTCAATGCTGCAGAGGGTGAAAGTCTTGCGGTAGACGCTATTATTCTGGAACTGGAATAGACCATTTGTTTCAGGGCGGTTGTGTTTGATTACGCGACGCATGGAAAGCCGGTTATATCGTCGCAAACGTCCTAGAAATGTGGCGGCTTCTCGACATGATACATGTCAGGAGGTGCAATATGGCACATCAGGGCACGGGATATTTCGATAGCAAGGGGCACTATTTCAAATCGCCCAATGAAGCGACCGAGAGCGATCTTGCTGCATTGCTGGGGCGGATTGGCGACGGTGACAGTCTGGCTCCCGGTATTGCCGTAATGTTGTTGGAAAAACGCGCTGAAGTTGAACGTATTTTTGCCGAGCACGATACGATGCTGGCGGAAAGCGAAGCGGCGCAGAAGGCGGCTGCAGAGGCGGCCGGCAATGTGACCAAACTGGAACTTCCTGCAGCCGAGTAGCAGAGCTCTCTATGCACCTGACACACGCACCGGAATCGCCTGCCGCAGACCAGATCACCTTCGATGACTTTCTGAAAGTAGATATTCGTATCGGCACCATATTGTCAGCCGAAGAATTTCCGGAAGCGCGCAATCCGGCTTACAAATTGCTCATCGATTTCGGAGCGGCCATTGGCGTCAAGAAAAGTTGCGCCCAGATCGTCACCAATTACCCGATTGACGAATTACCCGGCAGGCAGGTGGCCGCAGTGGTCAATTTCCCTCCACGACAGATCGGGCCTGCTATGTCCGAGGTGCTGACACTTGGCTTTGCTGATAGCGAGGGCGAAGTGGTTCTCTTTGCACCCGATGTGAAAGTGCCGGACGGATCGCGATTGTTTTAATCCTCCACCATCGCGACGGCTCTGATCCAGCCCGCACTGGCTTTCTCGATCTTCACAGGAAAACAGCTGACGGTGAAACCGTGCGGAGGGAGCGCGTCCAGATTGGTGAGTTTCTCTATCTGGTAATAGGGATTGATCCTGCCCGCTTTGTGGCCTTCCCAGATGATTTTCGGATCACGCGTTTCGGCCCAGCGTTTCGCTGTATGGCTAAACGGTGCATCCCAGCTCCATGCATCGGTGCCAACGACTTCAATGCCGCGTTCTGTCAGATAGAGCGTTGCCTCTTCGCCGAGCCCAACACCTTGATCCGTGAAGTTCTCGGTCCCGTAGACTGCACCTGATTGCACAAGCACGATATCAAGCGGTTGCAGAGTGTAGCCAATGCGTTCCAGCTCTTGCTCTACCTCCGCTGCAGAAACCACATGACCATGCGGTAGGTGACTGAAATCCAGCTTTACTCCCGGGCGCAGGAAACGGTCGAGGGGGGCCTCATCGATACTGGGTGCTTTCCGAGCCCCGCTTTCGGTGGTTGAATGGTAATGCCACGGCGCATCCATATGTGTGCCGTTATGCGTGGACAGTTGCAGCATTTCGACCGCCCAGCCTTCGCCGTCGGGCAGGTCATCTTTCTGCAAGCCGGGAAAGAACATCGCAATCTGTTCCCAGCTGGTCTCGTGAGTCACATATTCGATTTGCGGACGCATGACGTCCGGATCGGAAATTACATCGTTGGTGATCGGAATTGAAAGGTCGATATAGCGCGTCATGCTGCGCAGCATTGACGCTGCATCAGCCTGCGTCAATCGCCTGCTTCAACTTGCGGTGAGTTGCTCGTCCAGAAATGCAGATACGTCTTCGAGCGATACTTCGCGGTCCAGAAATGCTGCACCAATGCTGCGCAGCAAGATGAACGGCAGCGTGCCTGCTTCCATCTTCTTGTCGTGTCGCATGTGATCGACCAGTGTTGCGCCATTACAGCGCATTTCGAGCGAGGATATTTCACTACGCAGACCCGAACCTGCGATAGCTTTGGTGATGCGGTCCGCGTCGCTTGCTGTCATGAGCCCGCGACGATGCGAATACCGCGCAGCGAGCACCATTCCCAAAGCCACGGCTTCGCCATGCAGCAGATTGTCCGAATAGCCTGTCTCGGCTTCGAGGGCATGGCCGAAGGTGTGTCCCAAGTTGAGCAAGGCACGCGTGCCGGTGGTTTCGCGTTCGTCTTCTGAAACGATCCGCGCTTTCGCGCGCACGCTTTGTGCGACAGCTTCGGTCAGCGCTTCGTCTTCGCCTGCAACGACAGATGCACCATGGTCCTCGCACCAAGCGAAGAAGTCCGCATCTCCCAAGATGCCGTATTTGATCACCTCCGCATAACCGGCGAGCATTTCGCGGTGCGGAAGCGTTTTTAGCGCGTCTGTGTCGGCAAGGACGAGGGCTGGCTGATGAAATGCGCCAATCAGATTTTTACCGGCGCTGGTGTTGATCGCGGTTTTGCCACCGACCGAAGAATCCACTTGCGCCAGTAAGGTCGTGGGAATCTGGACAAAGCCACAACCGCGTTTCAGGATCGAGCAGGCAAAACCGGTCAGATCGCCTACGACACCGCCTCCCAATGCTAGCACGTGATCCCCGCGCTCTACACCATTGGCGAGCATCCAGTCGGTCAGGCTTTGCAAGCTTTCCCAGCTTTTCGAGGCTTCACCGGGTTCAACGTCGAACCAGGTAGCCGAGTGACCGGCGCTGGCAAGCGCTTGCTCCAGACGTTGCCCGTGATGTTGGCGTGCATTCTTGTCAGCAACCACCGGCACCACGGCTTTACGCAAGAATGCGGCGGCCAACTCACTGGATCGTTCAATTAGGCCCTGGCCCACATGAACGTCGTAAGATCGTCCGGCCAATGCGACGGGAATTACAACCATTGGTCAATTGCCTCGATAATTGCGATGGCGGTTTGCAGGTGCGGCCCATCATCGCTGGCAACCCGGATAGGCGCCTGTGAATAGAAGGGCTCGCGTTCCCGATAAAGCCGCGAGAGTATTTCGTGGGGATCGCCATTGCGGAGAAGCGGGCGGGTGTTCTTGCGGCTGGTTCGCTCCACCAGAATATCGATATCGCAATCGATCCAAACCGCGATTGCTTTTTCAAGGATGAGCTTTCGCGTTTCCGGATCGACAAAGGCACCGCCGCCTGTGGCGATCACGCCATCGTGCTCGTCCATCAGACGCGCGATGACGCGCCGTTCACCATCACGAAAATATTGCTCGCCATAGTGTTCGAAAATTTCGGTGATGGACATTTGTGCTGCCTCGACGATCGCATCGTCTGCATCAACGAAGTGCTTATCCATCAATCCAGCCAATTTGCGGCCCACGGTTGATTTCCCGGTCCCCATCAGGCCGATCAGAACAACCGGACGGTCAATACGCGCAGCTACAGCGGCGAAGTCACCATCGCTCAAAATCTGCGCATCTGGGGTTTTACCGTTTTCGTCCATTGCCGCCTCGCCTATAGATGGGCTAGGCGAGGCGCAACTATGGTTCGTTCGGGACGCAACTGATTTGAATATGGCGGTCAAAAGTTCAGCTTTGGGCAAACGCGTGGCTCTTTGGGTGATTGCGATAGTGTTCGCACTCCTCTGTGTGGCTTGGATTCAGGGCGGAGAGGAACCCATACGCACCATCACGCAGCCGGTAGATGTACCCACCCAACAAAACGCGGAGAATGCTTCGTGAAGCGTCGTCTGTTGATTGGTAGCGCTGCGCTGGTGTTGTGTTCCACCTTGGTCACGGCGCAGGACGCACCGGAATCGCTTCTGCCGCCCGGGTTCGATGATCCGGCTCCGGAACCCGCACCCACAAATACACAGGCACCGGCACAAACAAGCGCGCCTGCGCAAAGTACTGCGCCGTCTGCACCCTCTGGTGCGGTCGCGCCGCCGCCTGTTTCGACTGGCCCCGCCGCGCCCGCATTGCCGCAGGCTTTGCCGGGCGGATTGCCGTCGATTGCCGAACTGGAAGAGCTGGGCACGGACGAGCTGGACGAACTTCTGGGCCTCAAACCTAAATATGACATTCCCCGCGCAGCGCGCCGGTCATTAACACAGGTCGGTATAATTGGCGCCAACGAAGGGGGCTTGCCTTCCGTTGCCTTGGCGAACCAGCCAGCCAATCTGGTGCGTGCTTCTCTTGACGGGATAAAGGGCCCGTTGGTTTCGCGATGGGGCCATATTTTGATGCGCCGCGCCTTGGCTAGCCGTCTCGATGCGCCGTCCGGCATGAACCCTGTCGACTTCGCTGCTTTGCGCGCCCGGGCATTGAATCGCATAGGCGAACATGCAGCAGCTCGCGCCATCGTGCAGGACGTGGATACCGGCAACTGGAATGAAGCTATGCTGGATGCTGCGCTTGATGCCTATGTCGGAACCGGTGACATTGTCGGGGCATGTCCGGCGGCCCAGGTCAAAAGCGATTTGCGCGATGATACGCAGTGGGATCTGGTCAAGAATATTTGCTATGCATTCTCCGGACAAGGAAGCAGGGCGCAATCCAATCTGAACCGCGTATTGCGCGGTGACGAGGTCGCCGACATCGATGTTCTTTTGGCACAGCGCTTTGCTGGTGCTGCGGGGCTCGGCAGGCGTGCAGTAAATCTGGAATGGGATGGTGTCGAACAAATGACACCGTGGCGGTTTGCGCTCGCCAACGCACTTGGAGCGGAGCTGCCTGAAGCGCTCGGTGACAATCTTTCACCCTATTACCTCAACATCTCTGCCACTGCGCCGATGCTGAGTATCGAACGGCGTGTGGAAGGTGCAGATGTTGCTGCACGCCGCGGAGTTCTGTCGTCATCAGCGATGATCGATCTCTACAGCATGCTTGCTGCGCAGGGGCAGGCTACAAGTGCCGCAACGCAAATCGCTGATCAGCTGCGGAATGCTTACGTCGCACAGGATCCGCAGGCGCGATTGGCAGCGATCCGGGCCATATGGGGTGAAGATAGCCGCGATTATGCGCGTTTTGTGCTTACCGCCTTTGCCGCGGCGCGGATCACGCCAAACGCCGAAATGGAAGACGATGCAGCCGATCTGATTGCATCAATGCTGTCTGCGGGCCTGGATGCTGATGCCCTCAGTTGGGCGCAATTTGTCCCGCAAGGCAGCGAGGCGTGGGCTCTTCTCGTGCTGGCGCAGCCAACGCGAAGCAATCCTGTTACAGAAGGGCAAGTCGACAGCTTCGTCGATGATGATGAAAGCAAAGATCAGGCAAAGTCGAAGTTTTTCGTTGCCGGTCTCGCGGGTCTGGGCCGGCTGGATCCGGCCGCGCGTCAATCGCTCTCGGAATCGCTCGCCATTGATCTGCAATCGAGCAGCAAATGGACGACACTGATCAGTCAGGCAGCGGACGTGAATAATCCGGTACTCGTTGCTTATCTGGCTGGCCTCGGCATGCAAGGGAACGGATGGGACAAGATGACGGCGCGGCATCTGTTCCACATTGTTTCGGCGCTAAACCGCGTCGGCCTGAGCGCTGAAGCGCGAATGATCGCTGCGGAAGCAGTCGCTCGCGGATGATGGCGTGACGCCCGTTTGCCCAAACGTAGGCGGAGGGTTTTTTGTCCGCTGCGATTGACGATTTTCTGGCGATGCTCGCTGCCGAACGCGGTGCAGCGGCGAACACACTGGCAGCCTATCGCCGCGATCTCGAAGGTGCTGAAGATGCGATAGGAGATCTGGCTGAAGCGTCTCCCGAACATTTGCAATCACTCGGGAATGCCTGGTCTGATCTAGCCCCGTCGAGCCTCGCACGAAAAGCATCGGCTTTGCGGCAATTCTACGGATTTCTGGTGGATGAAGGCATTCGCAAGGATGACCCGTCACCCGCATTGCCGCGCCCTGCCACTCGGCGGTCACTACCCAAGATATTGTCGCATGACGAAGTGAATGCGTTGTTTGCCCGGGCAGAGCTGGAGGCAGATGGCGGCAAACCTGCGGCTGTCAGGATGCTGGCGCTTTTGGAACTGCTATATGGCTCCGGCCTTCGTGCAACGGAGCTCGTCTCTCTGCCCTTGGCGGCTGTGCCCCGTGATGCACCGTTCCTGACGATCACCGGTAAAGGTGGTGTGGCGCGCATGGTCCCGGTGAGCGGGAGAGCAAAGGATGCCATCGGCAAATGGCTCGAAGTCCGGGCCGATGAACCCAAATTCCTGTTTCCGTCGCGGGGAAAGCACATTTCTCGGATCCGCTTGTACCAGATGCTGAAAGATCTTGCTGTTCGGGCCGGCCTACCGCCGGAAAAGGTTAGCCCGCACGTCCTGCGGCACGCCTTTGCTACCCATTTACTGGAAGGCGGTGCTGATTTGAGAATTCTGCAAACCCTGCTTGGCCATGCGGATATCGCGACTACGCAGATTTATACGCATGTTGATAGCGCACGCTTGGTGGCTCTGGTGAATGAGAGGCATCCGCTCGCTAAGGCGAGGGTGCAAGCCCGGTCAAAAGGCCATGGCTAACGGCGGTAAAGTCTTGCCCACAAGCGCCGTAGGGACTAGCGCGATTGCATGATTTCTTATCTCGAGTTTGAAAAACCTGTTGCCGAGCTGGACGCGCGCATTGCCGATCTGCGCGAGGCGGCTGACAATGATGACGTCGATATCTCCAAAGAACTGGAGCGGTTGGAGCAGAAGAGCGCCGACCTGATCGCAAGCACTTACAATTCTCTTACCCCTTGGCAGAAAACGCAGGTTGCCAGACACCCGGCGCGGCCGCATTTCCGTGATTTTGTCGACTATTTGTTTGATGATTTCATGCCGCTAGGCGGTGATCGCAAATATGGCGATGACGATGCGATTCTCGGCGGGTTTGCAAAACTCGATGGCCGCCGAGTCATGCTGATCGGTCACGAGAAAGGAAACGACACAGAAAGCCGCATCCGCCATAATTTCGGGATGGGTAAGCCGGAAGGCTATCGCAAGGCGATCCGTCTTATGGAACTGGCAGATCAATTCGGGCTTCCGGTGGTCACGCTGGTGGATACGTCCGGTGCATTCCCTGGGATCGAAGCCGAGGAACGCGGGCAAGCAGAAGCGATTGCCCGTTCGACCGAGGCTTGTCTGGCGCTTGGCGTACCCATGGTTGCGACGATCGTGGGCGAGGGCGGATCTGGTGGTGCTGTGGCGCTTGCCAGCGCCGAACGCGTCTTGATGCTCGAACATGCCGTCTATTCGGTGATTTCGCCTGAAGGTTGCGCTTCGATCCTGTGGCGCACCGCTGAAAAAGCGCCCGATGCAGCAGAAGCGATGAAAGTGACGGCACAACATCTCAAGAAATTGGGTGTGATTGACCGCATCGTTAAAGAGCCGGTGGGCGGTGCGCACCGCGACCCGCAAGAGGCAGCGAAAACTCTGGGCAAGGCCATTGGCGAAGAACTGGATTCTCTTGGTAATTTGCCCGCTGAAGACATCCGCCGGATGCGGGAAGAACGCTTCCTTCAGATCGGAGTAATGTAGAGGCCTCCATTCTGTCCTCCAAAGTTGCAAAAATTATCGCAACAAATGAATGGATTGCGTGCTATGCAGCATAGCGATTGTATCGATTTGGAGGATGGTATGGCCCGGACAAAATCACTGGCACTGGCTTCAGCTGGCGTTTTCTCAATTGCATTGACGGGCTGTATGGGCGGAGAAATCCCTACGTCAAATGCGCCCATTACCCAGCAGGAAGCCCAGCAAGGTTCCGAATTCCATCCGAAGCTTCTGCAGGAATTCGGTGGCACATATCAGGGCAGGCAAGCCGCCTATGTTGAACAGGTCGGCAAGAATATTGCGGTCCAGTCCGGCCTTGGAAACGCTCGGGAATCCTTCACGGTATCCCTGTTGAACAGCCCGGTTAACAATGCTTTTGCGGTTCCCGGTGGTTATATCTATTCCACACGGCAGCTCGTAGCCTTGATGAACAACGAGGCTGAACTGGCTGGTGTCCTGGGTCATGAAGTCGGTCACGTCGCTGCCCGCCATTCGCAGCGCAGACAGGCAGCAGCACAGCGCAACAGTATTCTGGGCACGGCCGGAGCAATCCTTTCGGGTGTTTTGCTTGGCAATAGTGACCTTGGCAGCACCGTCTCACGCGGGTTTCTGCAAGGTTCACAGATGCTGACTCTGAAATTCTCGCGCAGCCAGGAACTACAAGCGGACGAACTCGGGATCGAGTATTTGACCAAAGCGGGTTATGATCCGAAAGCGATGGGCACGGTTTTGCAAAGCCTCGCTGCCCAAAATGCATTGGATGCCAGGTTGCAGGGCAGGAACAGTGCGCGTGTCCCTGAATGGGCTTCAACCCATCCCGATCCTGCGAGTCGTGTCAGGACGGCATTGGCAAGGGCCGGAACCGCCAGCGGAACTCTCAACCGGGATACTTTCCTGACCCGCATTGATGGAATCACTTATGGCGATTCGCCGGAACAAGGTGTTGTCGAAGGTCGGCAGTTTATCCACCCCGAGCTGCGTCTCGCATTCACCGCGCCGCAGGGGTTTTACATGGTCAACGGCACCCGGGCAGTGTCGATCAACGGCCAGAGCGGGAAGGCGCAGTTCAGTACCGGTCCCTATGACGGGAATTTGAACACCTATATCGGGAAAGTGTTTGCCGCACTGGGCGGGCAGCAACAGCAGCTACGCCCTGCGAGTGTCCAAAGTACAACTGTAAACGGGATCAAGGCAGCCTATGGTCAGGCGCGTGTGAACAATGGCAGCAACAATGTCGATGTAACGGTTTACGCCTACGAATTCGCCAATAACCGAGCGTATCATTTCGCCGCAATTACACCGGCGGGTCGGTCGGGAACATTCAGCGCCATGTTCAATTCGCTGCGCCGAATATCATCGAGCGAAGCAGCCCAGATTGTTCCGCGCGTGATCGACGTGGTGACTGTTCGCGGCGGGGACACCATCCAGTCACTGGCGAACCGGATGGCATATGACAGCGGAAAAGTTGAGCGTTTCCGCGTGCTGAATGGATTGGCCTCGACCGATTCGTTGCAAGCCGGACAGAAAGTGAAGATTGTAGTCCGCGGACGCTGATCGGCTTTGTTGTCGAGATTTTGTATCTCTTGCAGGCAAAGAAAAAGGCGGCGAGCCGAAGCTCACCGCCTGATCTTTTAGCTTACTTGGTGCTAAGTCTTGGACTTAGTTACCACCAGCAGCGCGGCCTTCAGCCATCTTCGTCGAAGTGGTGGTGAAGGTAGTTGTCAGTTCGTTGCCGAGGCCCTGCATTGCAGTGATAGCAGCAACAGCGATCAGAGCGGCGATCAGGCCGTATTCAATTGCAGTAGCGCCCTGCTCGTCACGAATCAGTTTGTTGAAGAATTTCATTGTTAGTCTCCTGGTCTTGGTCTTTGTTCCAGACGGTTAGTGTGTCGGGAACAGCAGCATCACTAAGTGCAAAGTGTTGACGAAACGCTAACGCGTCACAGCCCATTTCGCGCTTGTTCTGATGACTCTTTGGTTTTTGTCGAAATATCGCCCCACATAGAATTGGTTTCACCGGCCAGTCCGACCAGTGCACCAAGCGAAGCAAGCGCGATAAGTGCCAAAATCAATCCGTATTCGACGGCAGTGGCACCGGATTCATCGCTTGCTACCATTTTCAGCAGCTGTTTGATTGCCATTGTCACGTCCATCTTCTCCACGAATTGAGCTGTGCTTTTCGTCGGGAACGGTTAAAAATTGGTTGAGGAGGAGCGATGAAGTGACAAAAAATCCGACATGGCTTCTGGTTGTGGCTGCAGCATTCTCTGACAAAAGAGGGTGTTGGCTGATGCACCAAAGGCCTGAAGAAAAGCATCACGGCGGCCTATGGGAATTCCCTGGCGGGAAGGTGGAAGCCGGCGAAACGCCCCAAGAAGCGCTGATCCGCGAGGTTAAGGAGGAGTTAGCGGTCGAAATCCGGGAGCATGTATTGGAGCCTCTCGCTTTCTCGCAAAGTGAAGGTGAAGCCGGAAATCCGCCAATTGTAATCCTTCTTTACAAGATCACGCAGTGGGAAGGAGAATTGCGGGCGATGGAGGGCGGTTCGATTGACTGGTTCACTCCGGCGCAGATCGCCAGCCTTGCGCGGCCTCCACTCGATGTCGACCTTTGTAAGAAGATTTTCTGACTGCTCGGATTGGGATTGCGTAAATACTGTCGTCTTTTTCCGAAGTTTGACGCGATAAGGGATTGCCAAGCTGGGCAGGCCCCCTTATGTGCCGCCCTCCAAGCGCACCCGTAGCTCAGCTGGATAGAGTACCTGACTACGAATCAGGGGGCCGGAGGTTCGAATCCTTCCGGGTGCGCCAACACAAAAGCCCGTCCCGTAAGGGGCGGGTTTTTGT
>JAHDDJ010000403.1 GCA_020629385.1 Erythrobacter sp. | reverse complement strand
AGCGAGCGGGTCGATGTGCGTGTGTTGCAAATCCTCTACGAACTGCCAGCTCCGGCTGAAGGCGAGCAGGCTCTGTTCCGTGTGGGCCAGCAAATCGATGCGTTTATTCCGGCCAAGAGTGGCAGCGAACCCGCAGAAACCAAGACGCAGGCAGAGAGCGAATGACACGCACACGCTTCCTCCTATCCGCATCGCTGGGCCTTGCGCTCAGCGCCTGTGTGGCCGGGCCTCCACCCGAGATTGCGACGCCTGCACCAGTCTTGCCTCAAGGTTTCAGCTATGCACCATCGGCAGGTGAAGCCCGGTCACTGGAGACGCTGCTGCCTGTCAGCGACCCGGCTTTTGTGGCCTTGTCGGACAAGGCAATGCGTGATGCGCCGAGCGTGCTTGAGGCCGCAGCCCGTGTCGACCGAGCGCTCGCTGATCTGTCGGGTGCCAAGGCGCGCCGCCTGCCGCAAGTCAACGGCGATGCCTCGGTCGTGGGCACGCGGATCAACCCGAACCAGTTTGGGAGCAATCTCCCCGGCGGCTTCGGGATTGATGCAGAGCAGGTCAGCTATGGCGCCAACATCTCCGCTGCCTGGGACCCCGATATTTTCGGCCGCCTGAGCGCGCAGCAACGCGCCGCCGCCTCGCTCGCCAAAGCCGCCGATGCCGACGGTGCCGCTGTGCGCCTTTCGCTCACGGCTGAAATCGCCGCAGCCGTAATCGACTGGCGCACTTTGGCAGAACGTAGGCAAGCCCTGCAGGAAGACGTGGTGGCCGCAGAATCGCTCGTCACACTCTCCGAAATTCGCGAGCGTGCCGGCATTGCCCCCGGCTTTGACCGCGTCCGCGCAGAAACCACAGCCGAGGCAAGCCGCAGCCGTCTGGCAGTGCTGGCACAGGAAGAACCGCGCATCGTCGGTCGTCTGATCACGCTAACCGCTCTGCCTGCGAGCGAAGTACGGGCGGCGCTGAACAGCGATGCACCCGCCTCAGCAACTTTGCCCGCCCCCACATCAATGCCCTCGCAATTGCTGCGTAACCGGCCCGACGTGCTTGCGGCCTCCGAACGATTGGCTGCTGCCGATGCCAGCCTTGCTGCCACCGCCGCCAACCGTTTCCCGCAATTCACGCTGTCGGCGGCGCTCGGTCTGCTCTCCTTCGATCTCGACGGCTTGTTCGATAGCGATGCGATTGTCGGCTCTGCCGCCGGATCGCTGCTTGCGCCGATCTTCGATTTTGGCCGGATCGAAGCGCAGATTGACGGGGCAGCGGCTGACAAGCGGATCGCATTCCAGGCATACCGTGGGCGGGTCTTTGCCGCGTTGGGAGAGGCCGAAACCGCCTATGGCCTCGTCGCGGCTGCCGATCGCGAACTGACCGTGACCGGGCGCGAGCGGGACAGTGCCGAACGTGCTGCCCGGCTCGCCGAAGTGCGTTTTCGGGCCGGACTTGCCAATTTCCTCACCGTGCTCGATGCGCGCCGCGCAGCGGATGCCTCGGGCGAACGCGCTGCAGCGGCCCGCGGTAGAGCAGCCCGCGCACGGGTACTGTTATGGCAGGCGCTGGGCGGGAATGGCGTGAACGCAGATCCTCAACCGACAACGCGGTCGATCAGCCAGTAAGCGCCGATTATTCCGATGCCGTAAGACGCAGTCCGGATCGCGGGCGACAGCGCGGCGGGTGCGAATTTGCGCGCCGCAGCTATCGTGCCCAGCAGCAGGCCGATAACCAGCAATTGCCCTGCCTCGACCCCGATATTGAACGCCAGCAGCGCGGCGACCAGATCATCCTGCGGCAATCCGATCTCGGCCAAGGCGCCTGCAAAACCGAAGCCGTGCAGCAAGCCGAACAGAAATGCGACCACCCACGGAAAACGGCGCGTTAGCGTGGGTTGCCCGGGGTCGCTGCGCACAATCTCCAGCGCGAGGAACAGGATAGACAG
>JAHDDJ010000402.1 GCA_020629385.1 Erythrobacter sp. | reverse complement strand
AGACGGCCGAGCTTGTCATCGCGGTGTGGATCGACGCCTGCCTGATACAACACACAATCGGGTCCGAAATCATCGAGCAGTCCCGGCAAAACGCGTGCAAGAGTATCAAGATATTCCGTGTCGCTGACCCCGTCCGGTAAATTGATGTCGAGGTCCGACCGGGCCTTGCGGACCGGGAAATTCTTTTCCGCGTGGATCGACAGCGTGAAGATTTCCTCCCGCAATGCCGTGAGGCTGGCGGTGCCATCGCCCTGATGGACATCGCAATCGACGATCAGAATGCGCGAAACGTCTCCCTCGGCAATCAGCCTGTTGGATGCCACAGCCAGATCGTTGAACACACAATAGCCTGCGCCGGTGTCGTGCAGCGCATGATGGCTGCCCGCCGCGCTGTTGGCGGCATATCCGTGCTGCATTGCCAGTTTCGCCGCCAGCCATGTACCGCCATTGGTATGCCGCACACGGCTGGCAATATGCGGCGTGACCGGAAATCCTATGCGCCGTTCCTTGGCTTTGGGCACGGCTGCCTCGAAGACTTGCTCGACATAGATCGGGCAGTGCACGGCTTCGAGCCATTCCTGCGGCATAGGCTCGGGTGCGTGTTCGGTGATCGGATGCCCGCTTTCGCGCAGTGCTTCCATTACCAGATAATATTTGTCGAATTTGAAGGTCCCGCGTTCGGGGCGGGGTGCCATGTAATCTGCGTGATGGACGACGTGCAGCAGTGTCTACTCGCGCGCGATTTCGGTGGTCGCCATGAGAGCGAGTTCCTCGAAAATCTCGTCCTCGCTGCGGCTGGCCGTGTTGCGCCACGTCTTGGCGGTGTCATCGTTTAGCAGGATGCCGTCCCAGCTTAGCATCATCACGGTTGGTGTGCCTTCGATATCAGTGACACCGAAACGTTCGGCGATGTGCAGATTATGGCCATCCTTGGTCTGCGGCATGCCGACATTGACGTAGACCAGCTCGTAACGCTCTTCGATCAGCGTCTTGAAGCGCGGGGTTTCCATCCATCCGGCGAAAGCGCGGCTGTCGTGGCACCAGTTTGCGCCGAGAACCACCAGAACATTGACCTTGCGTTCGGCAGCGCGGGCGAGAGCGGCATCGACTGCCTCTGTCGCGTCGATTGATGCATC
This sequence comes from Erythrobacter sp., assembly GCA_020629385.1. Lineage (GTDB taxonomy): Bacteria > Pseudomonadota > Alphaproteobacteria > Sphingomonadales > Sphingomonadaceae > Pontixanthobacter. The sequence goes on along the minus strand of JAHDDJ010000402.1, from coordinate 797 downwards.
ATAAAGCCGCGCTTCGGGATGCTTGTCTTCTTTAACTGGCTCGGGCGCAATTTCATGCGCTGCAAGCGGTGCACCAGACAGTAGGGCCATTGAAAGGAAGGCAGTACGGATCATCGCTCAACATGCTCCTCGCGCGCGGCCACGGCCAGTCGCTGCAAACCCGGAATGCCGACTTTGATCGCCTCCTGAAATCCGCCCATCGCCGCAAGGCGGGTGTCACCCTCGGCCATCATCTTTGCAACCGTAGTGCCGGTCGGGTCGAGTCGCGCCTTCGATAGCCACGCTGCGATTTTCGGATTTTGCGACCATGCTCCGCGATTCATGAAATTGGTCAGCATGCCCAGCGGGTAAGTGTTGGGAGTGTCGGTCAACGGTGAAGGGACGCCGAGTGCGTTCTTTTCTTCGTCTGTGTCGAAATGCACTTCGAGAAACGCGGTCAATGCAGAGCTGAATGTCACCAAGGGCACGTGGATCGGCTGCGGCACGATAGTATCGCCGCGGAATTGCGGGCCATGCACGCGGGTTTCGGTGAAGGGTACTGCAGTCGCGGTGCAATCAATGAACAGCGCGTCTTCCGGCACGGTTTCCTCGCCATCGGCAAAACTCATGGTACCCGGTGCAATCGCCGACACGCGTCCGCGGCGGATGACGTTTTTGATATTGCGCAGCAGGGCGACTTCGCCTTCGGAAATGGTCGCATAGTGGAACATTTCCGGCTTCACGCTTTCGTCGATGCGCAGCATGTACCCGTCGCGCCCGAGGATCTCGAACATTTCATCGCCGGTTTTTGCCTCGGC